>NZ_JBFRTQ010000137.1:0-4622 GCF_041474195.1 Vibrio sp. 10N.222.52.C3
GAAAGCCGCGATGAACCAAATTTTGCTTTAACTCTAAAAGCATTCGATAAGCACTTTCGCCAGACATTTCGTACAGGTTAAATTGATCAGATGTTGAAAACTGTAAATTAACCAGTTCAGTTAGGCTAGATTGTGGAATATCACCCATAGACCAATCACCAAACTGCCTACAATCGATCTCTTTGAAATATAAAATCATGACGTTTTTGTGTCGCGTGTCATTCAAGATATGATTGTAAGTATGGTTCACTGCGGTTCTCGAACCTTCAATACATTGCAGGAAATACTTATCATTGTGGCTTAGAAGGCCTGTTAAATGGCTTTGCTTATTGCGGTCGTGTGAAATCTGAAGAATGTCGTTCAAAGCCTGAGAATCGCAACTTTCACAGAGCGTACTGACATAAATTAACCGAGTTAGGAACACAGGCATCATTTCGAATTTTTGTACAAAGGGTATTAATAAATATAAGCCAAGTTCATGGAATTGCGAGTCATTGATTTAATTGTCACTCGGTGGCTTTTGGAAGAGAAGAGGATGGGGATGAAGTAGAAAAGGGCAGGTTGCAAGATACGCTAAAATGACTCGAATGTTGGCCATTCAATTATTTTAGCGACCTGCTTGTGAGCTCGTTAGTTGTTTAGAGTTGAAATCGATTCAACGTTAGAAGAGGAATCAAATCGAACGTTGACCAACACATTTTCACGTTCGAAAGTCACATCATCAAAGTCAGTCGTTGCGATCTTAAATCCATTTCTTGCGAATAAACTCGTCATCGTTGTTCGTTGTTTCTGTTCCATACCGCATGTCAGTAGTTCGTTCATCGTGATCTTCATTAGGTAACCGTGTGCATAGTGTAAGCGTACAGACTCTACATTATGAGATCAATTGCTTAATCGATAAGCTATATTGATATGTTCAATTGAGTGATTCAGGTATTTAAAAGCCGGATGGATAGTGGGCAAGGGAGTTATGCGACCTATGACAAGTGGAGCGTTATGTGACCACTGTTCAGCATTCCTTGAACACGAAGTTTGTCGCAAAAATCGCGTTGAAATAAGTGGTTACAAAGCAGGAGGAATTATGCCCGCCGTTTGGTATGTTTGGTCGGTTATTGGAAATATTATCGGCCTATATCTCACTTAACTAAAGTACATCGATTTACGATGAGTAGACTCCTCAATAAGCCTTCTTTTTATTTGAATTTTATATGCTAAGTGGTGTTGTTATAATCGTTATTAATGACATGGGCTTGATTTTAATATTGATTTGATTTATAAAACAAGCATTCGTTCATTAACTTCATGATTATATTAGTTTTTACTAACCTTTAAATAACATGGAGAAAGGCGATGAATAAGAACCAAACACGCAACAGGTTAGCGAATTTAGTGCGACTTCGTAGGTCATACAAAGCATCAGACTTTCTGGTGGGTTCTGATGAACTCCGAGTTAAAAAAGATGTGTATAGCTTACGTAAAATCAAACAGTTAGAAATTCGTCAATTGGGTCTTAAAGAAAACGCAATCAATATCGTTTCGTTGGCTTTAGTCCTCTCGGCGGCGACTTGGGCATTTGTTCCTCAGTTCGGTTTACCAATGCTTGCACTGACCTTTATTTTGGCGTTTGTTACATGGCGACGATATGAGTTGCGTGCAGAGTTTAAAGGGGCCGATGAAACTGGCGACCATTGGGTTTCCGTGGCGCGCGGTTGTACTCGAGAAGAGTTCAAAGTATTGAAAAACGTTGAATTGGCTTTACGCGATCAGCTGTCTTAGTGGCTAGATCTGTTAAGGTTAAGGTCTTATAAGCGTTAAGCTCCCATAATCAACAAGGCTCGTCATTGTATGGCGAGCTTTTTATTTTCTGAAAAACACAGGTAGTGCAGGTTACTTTGAGAGGCCAATGCTTATATGTGTAATGAGGGTTGATATGAATCTTAAGTCACGGCGTTTTTGATGCTCTTTGTGGTTTTGAATATAGGGAGAGGGTGGAAATGAATACACGAGTCAGTGAGAGTTCTTTTAAAAGGCTCATCCAGTTAGTTGGTTGTGTTTTGATTATAGTGTTGAGCAATAGTCGACTCTCCAATGCTCAAAGCATCGAGTTTCCTACTTGTGTACAGAGCGAGGTTTTGAATACAGAAATCCACCTTTATGTTGATGAATCGGTGTTAGATGAATATTCCAAAGCATTTATAGCCTCTAAAATAGCGACATGGGAAAGCTATTCGAATCTGGTGTTAAAAAACTCCTGCGTCCCTATGACGAGAAAAGTCATTAAGGTGACTTATACGTCTGAAATCGACAGCCTTTGGTTTCAAGATTTGGGCGCAGCAGAGAGGTTATTAAAACTCTCGATGGAAGAACCGATTCCAGAAACAACAGAAGACGGCGTCCCCCATTTTTACTGGGATAGTATTTTCTAATTATAATTTTAGCTTTGAGTCTGATTATTGTGGTATGTCTTCTTCGGTATCCTACTTTTTTTCTTTAGCGATAAACTGCCCTGATTACTTAATGGAGCATGAAATTGGCCATTTAAGTGGTGCTAATCATGACTATAAAACGTTATTGAAAGATTTTGATAGTATAGAAAGTTACATTTCTGGAACGTATCCAAGAGCTCCTCAATATTCCTTCGGTACAATTTGTGCTGACAGAGGCACAGTGATGTCTTATGAGCGAGATGTTATACCTGCATATTCCAGCCCGGACATCAGAGTAGATGGCACAAAGTGCGGGGATAGCAAATACCACAATAATGCGAGAGTGCTTAGAGAGTTCGCACAAGCTTATTTAACCCCATGATTGCCTAGTTGGTAGCCTGTTGTTTTATCGAACGTTATAACGCGTTCAATTCAAAGTGTTTGTCCTGTGATCTTTAAATTTGGAACGAGCGTATTTCTCCCAGTTTATAAAGGAAGAGTATGCATGATGCTATCTAAAGAGAATGAATCAAGAATTATCGAAATGGCGTGGGAAGACCGAACGCCATTTGAGGCAATAGAGCACCAATTTGGTTTAAATGAATCGCAAGTGATTCGTTTTATGCGTAGCCATCTCAAGCTTGGCAGTTTTAAGCTGTGGCGCTCACGTGTTTCTGGGCGCTCGACCAAGCATGTAAAACTGCGCAGTTCGGACGTTTCGAGAGGTTATTGTCCGACTCAGTACAAGCATCGTTAAAAGAGGGGATGCCCAGCCAGTATCCCAAATCAACACACAGATATGGGAAATGAAAGGAATGAAACAATTTTGCGCTCTACTTTTGGTGCTGCTTAGCTTCGGCATCAGTCATGTTCAAGCGAATGATACGCGACTTAAGCAAGCTTACGAAAATCACCAAAGCGACGTTCAGGTGCGCGGTGTAGTGGTCAACTGATATTGGCCACGTTCCTAGAGTTTAACCAGAACAATCGTTCTGATTCATTGGGAGTCAAACCACCGTTGTATTGGTGCGGGCGGAGTTGGCAATAATACCCAATAATGTATCGAGTAATTTCTTGTTGTGCCTCTGCAAAGCTCCGATAACCTACTGTAGGTATCCATTCCGTCTTCAAGCTTCTAAAGAAGCGTTCCATTGGTGCATTATCCCAGCAATTTCCTCGTCGAGATAAGCTTTGCTTGATCTGAAAGCGCCACAGTAATTGCCGATAACTTCGGCTTGTATAATGACTGCCTTGATCGCTGTGAAACATGACGCCCTGTGGTTTACCACGAGACTCATAAGCCATGGCAAGAGCCTTACGAGTTAATCGACTATCGGGCGATAATGACATTGCCCAACCAATCGTTTTTCTAGCGAACAGGTCTAAAACTACGGCTAAGTACATCCAACGATAGCCAGTCCAAACATAAGTAACGTCACCAACCCAAACTCTGTTTGGCTCCGTAACTGCAAACTGGCGGCCTAAGAGGTTTGGGATCTCAATATGTTCTTGTGATGCTTTACGATACCTGTGTTTTGGCACTTGGCAGCTCACTAGACCAAGGGCTTTCATGAACTTCGTTGCTCTGTAGCGACTCAGGTTAGTTCCCTGACTCGTTATTATGTCAGCAATGGTTCTCGCTCCCGCAGAACCGTTGCTTGCGGCATGTGCCTCGCTAACTAAACTACGGAGCTTTGCTGTTTCGGCATCAATTTCTACTGGACGTTTTCGCCAGTAGTTATAACTGCTTCGATGAACATTGAACACTTCACATAATATTTTTACGCTGTGGCTCTGCTTGAGTTTCTTGATTATCAAGAATTGTTCAGTGAGTCCGACATCAACAGAGCCGTGGCTTTTTTTAATATTTCATTATGCTCTTCAAGGCGAGCTAACTTCTTTTTTAATTCACGTATTTCAATTTGCTCAGGCGTCATCGGCGATGCTTTAGGTGCTTTCCCCTGACGTTCCTCTTTTAGTTGGCGAACCCACTTATCCATCGTGGACTTCCCAACATTCATAGCTTGAGCAGCCTCTGTCACAGAGTGGTTCTGATCTAGAACCAGTTGTGCCGCTTCTAATTTGAATTCAGCGCTAAATAGTCTTCTTGTACGTTTTGTCATAGTGTCACCTGTTAACTTATGAGGTGATGATATCACCTCTAACTAAGTGACCAAATTCAGCGTACCACTACAG
>NZ_JBFRTQ010000138.1:0-8146 GCF_041474195.1 Vibrio sp. 10N.222.52.C3
AAGATTGAGTGTGCATAAAAAGTGATTGTTTTATGAATGTTTAAACACAATAAGCAAGCGAGCTACGAGCGTCAAGCAAAAAAATAGCGCCCTGAGGCGCTATTTTTTAATCTGTTCTCTTTCCTTATTCTACTTCAGCTTCTAGCTCTTCGATTTCAGGCTTTTCAGCGCGGCGCGCTTCTGGTTTATGGCGTAGCTTGTTGAGTTGACGCTCTAGTTTTTGTTCTACTTCGTTGATCGCTACGTAGAGGTCGTCATGGATTGATGAAGCAACAAGTTGGCCTTTTGGTACGGTTAGTACCGCTTCAAATTTCTTCTTCTTGTTTGGTTCTTCGCTAAAGCTCGCTTGGCAGCCAATGATGTCTACTTGCCATTTATCTAGCTTTTTAAATTTGCTTTCTATGTGATCACGGATTGCAGAGGTAATGTCGATGTTTTTACCAGTGATGTTCATTTTCATAGAAGTTTTCCTCTGTTGTATCCCTCATGGGTTAACTTCAGATTACGACTTTTAGGAATAAAGAATGTGATCTAGATCTTGTTTTGGTTGGGTGGGATAAGCATTAAAATCAAATGTGATCTTACGCAAGTCTTAGTATCTTTTTGGCGAAAAATGCTTGTTATCATTATGAAAAACGATAACTTGGAGGCAAGGCTTCGCTAAAAATTAAATCAGTTTTTAGGGGCGTCCTACAGCCTATGGAAAGTGCTTGATTGAAATTTACTCAATAGTGTTTTGTGATATAGGTCTTGTAATATAGGTCGCTACATAAGCTTCTTCAGAATTAGATAAACAAAAGCCGCATAAGTATTCTTATGCGGCTTTTGTGTTTTTTAGCTTTACCTAATACCTTTGGCTCCCCAGCTCTGGGATGGAGGCGATCCTAGTCGTTAGTGTTCAGTAATCTCGCTGTGCCGTCCTCTCGGATAGCATTGATAGCTTGTAATTGTTTATAGATTACGAAGTAACGATTGATGTTGGCAACATAGGTTACGGGTTCTTTACTCACGTATTTGCGAGTGATGATTTCTACGTTTTTAAACCAGATGTTTGGGTTGTAACCTTTCTGCTTGGCAATGCTCCTCATCTTTCTGATCTTAGCAGGACCAGCGTTGTAAGAAGCCAAGGTAAAGTAGATTTGATTGTCGGGTGATATTGCCGGGTCGTCAAAATACCGGTCTTTGATAAAGCGCATATACTTCACACCCGCATGGATGTTGTTATCCACCTTATGGATGTTCTTGATGTTGACGTTTTTATCTTTGGCGGTACTCGGTAATACCTGCATCACACCAATAGCCCCGCGATGAGAAATCCGGCTCTGATCCAGTCCTGATTCTTGGAAACCTTGAGCTGACATCATCAAAGGATCAAATTCATACTTGCTCGAATACTTTTCAAAGACATCTGAGAGTTTAGCCACTCGGTCTACTTTATTGGGGTTGAGTGCTCGGCCTAACCAGCGAGTATTGTCGATGTATTTCTGGTAGATGACATTCCCAAGCAGGGTGCCTGTTCGTGCGGTCTTGACGTATTTGTTTATCTCTTTCTTCAGTTGAGGGCTGTCTTTTCTTAAAGCCCAAGCAATACGACCATTTTCTCGTAAAGGTAAGTCGTTATGGACTTGAATGTTTTCCATTACATCGATCCAGAGCTTGGCTTTATGGTTATCCAGAATTGTGCCTTGTATATAACCTTGGTTAACCAGTTCTATCAGCTCGTAGTCTTGTAATGACTCCTCGATAAAGTGGACATGCAGTGGTGGTAAACCTAGCTCGTTAAGCTCCTTATTGACTCTTTGTACACTCTCGAAGTAACTCGAGCTTGCTCGTATCCACACCTCTTTGCCACTCAATTGCTTGATTTCGGTGATAGGTTCGGCCTTTTTCCCTGTGATAATGAGTTCTTTACCATCTTTAATCATCGGATCCGAAAAATCGATGGTTCGTAATCGTTTATCGGTGATCGTTAGGTTAGCGACAGCGACATCACCATAGCCAGACTCTAAAGAGGGAAGTAGATCATCTCGTTGCACGGGGATGACTTGAACATTGAGGTAGGGATGTTTCTTACGAAGGCTTTTCTCAAAGTGGTAGAGCATTTCTGCCACGATGCCTTTTGGCTTGCCATCCTCGATGTAATAGAAACCAAGATCGGCAGACACTAGCACTCTAACCGTTCCTTTGGTTTTGAGCTCATCCAAGTCACCCATGTAAGGCTTATTGCTTAATGGAGACAGTTCTAATGCGTAGGATAAGTGGCTAAATAGCGATATCCAGATAAATAATAACAACCTACTCACATCCACACTCCATGTTGATGTTTTGTTAAAAGTTATCTTTTGAAGATACCGTGTATTATGCGATCCATCAAGTTTGCGATATGTAGATGAAAAAAAGCGCGCTAGTAAATTAGCGCGCTTTTAGGATTGAGATGTAAGAGGTTTGATTAAGGTAGTGGGTTTAACTCAATCAACTTTTCTGTTCTTAACACAGCGTCATCTAGGCCGAGTTGTTGATAAGCTTTTAGCTGGATATCTAAAGACTTACGCGCAGCAATGGTGTCTGGGTAAGTTTTTTGCAGCTCTTGCGTTCTGTTGATCGCAGCAATCCAAGCTTCGCGGCGTAGGTAGAAATCAGCGGTTGCTAAGTCATACTCTGCTAGGCGGTTCTTAAGTGCGAACATGCGTTTTTGTGCATCTTCAGCATAAGGGCTACTAGGGAAACGTTCGAGTAGTCGCTTGAAGTCAGCAAACGCAAGTTTCACTGGTTCAGGATCTCGGTCACTACGGTCGATATTAAAAATATCGTGCATGAAGTTTCGGTCTTGCGCCATGTGCGTTAAGCCGCGCATGTAAAGAACCCAGTCTTGTTTCTCATGCGTTGGGTTCAAACGTAGGAAACGTGAAATGGTAGCGAGGCCAAGTGCCAAGTCATCATTTTTGTAGTAAGCGTAAATCAGATCGAGCTGTACTTGCTCAGAATAGGCGCCGAATGGGTAACGTGAGTCTAGGGCTTCTAGCTTTTCTATTGCTGAAAGCCAGCTACCGCTCTGCAGTGATTCTTGAGCGTCAGAGTAGAGAACCGATGGTGGTACATCTGGCACTATCTCTTCACTACTTGAACAACCAACCAAGAGTGATACGGCTAATAGACCCGATAAAGTAAGGTGTTTCATGTCAGGCGTCGATTCCTTGAATTAAATATTTCGTAAGCTTCCGTTACTTTCTAACCAGTAACAGATACAATGATGCAATTATTCTATTTTATCCATACTAATGGGTATTAGTCTCACGGTTTTTAAAAAAGTTCGATATGGCTCAGCAGATCACATTAACAGACACAGTAAAAAGCAGCCAGTTAGGTCAACGTTTAGACCAAGCTGTCGCTGAACTATTTACCGATTTTTCTCGCTCTCGCATTAAAGAGTGGCTTCTTGACGGCAAAATCCAAGTGGATGGCGAAGTTATTACAAAGCCGCGTGTTAAGGTTTTGGGCGGTGAAGAGATCATCTTGCAAGCTGAACTTGCAGATGAAGAGCGCTGGGAAGCACAAGATATTCCTCTAAACATTGTCTACGAAGATGATGACTTATTGGTTATCAATAAGCCTCGCGATCTGGTTGTACACCCAGGCGCAGGCACACCGGATGGAACCATACTAAACGCATTGCTTTTCCATTACCCACAGATTGCAGAAGTGCCTCGTGCAGGTATTGTGCACCGTCTTGATAAAGACACAACAGGCCTTATGGTTGTGGCTAAAACGGTTCCAGCTCAAACTCGTCTTGTGCGTGCGCTTGCTAAGCGTCGTATTACTCGTGAGTATGAAGCAATTGCAATTGGCAAAATGACCGCTGGTGGTGTGGTAGAAAAAGGCATTAGCCGTCACGCAACTAAGCGTACTCTAATGGACGTAAATGAATTAGGGAAACCAGCGGTAACTCACTACCGTGTTGCTGAGCACTTCCGCGAGCATACTCGTATTCGTCTACGCCTAGAAACGGGTCGTACTCACCAAATCCGTGTTCACATGTCATACCTTCAGCACCCGCTGCTAGGTGACGTTGCATACGGTGGCCGTGCTCGTATTCCAAAAGGTGCATCTGAAGAACTAACGACCATGATTCGTTCTTTTGATCGCCAAGCGCTACACGCTGTTATGCTTAAATTTGTTCACCCAATTACAGGTGAAGAAGTTGAGTTCCACGCTCCTGTGCCAAATGACATGGTTGTGATGGCTGAAGCGTTACGTGTTGATGCTCGCGAAAACTTGGAAGACGACATTTAATCATGTCGATGATCATCCCTAACTGGAATGCACCAAAAAACGTGAAAGCATTTGCTTCGACACGTTTTGATGGTTTTTCTACTGGTGCGTATCAAGGATTAAACCTAGGTACGCATGTTGGGGATGATACTTCGCTTGTTGAAAACAACAGAGCCTGGCTCAAGCAACACGCTAATATGCCTGCCGCTCCGGTATGGCTACATCAAACTCACTCAACAGATGTCGTTACGGTTTTACACCCTACGGCAGATATTCTTGATGCTGACGGTACGTTTACCACAGCTAAAGGTGTTGTTTGTTCTGCTATGACAGCCGATTGCTTACCTGTAATCCTTACTGATACCAAAGGCACTCAAGTTGCAGCTGTTCATGCTGGTTGGCGTGGTCTTGCTGGTGGAATTCTTGAAAATGCCGTCGCAAAGTTTTCAAACTTAGGTTCAGAGAATAAGATCATTGCTTGGCTTGGTCCTGCAATAGGCAAACAAGCTTTTGAAGTAGGCGATGATGTGTTGGAAGCTTTCGTTAGTTTTGACTCTCAAGCTAAGCTCGCATTTGAAGCCAAAGCTGAACCAGGCAAATGGCTAGCGAATATGTCTCAGCTTGCAACGCAACGACTGAACAAAGTTGGTGTAACTTCTGTGACAGACTCTAATCTATGTACCTTCGCTGATGCCGATGCGTTCTATTCTTATCGTCGTGATGGTATTACTGGACGCCAAGCTACTTTTATTTGGTTAGAGTAACCTTTAACTAGTGCAACCAGTCATCCAGCTCATTTATATTTTTATAACAGCTCTATTCTTCATTCTTATCCCTTGAAAATCCGCGTTACCGTATCCATATTCTAACCATATTCTAACCATAAGATAAACATATCTAAGAGTAGGAAGGTTGGCATGCGTCTCGATCGATTCACTAGTAAATTCCAAATTGCGATATCTGATGCTCAGTCGCTCGCATTAGGTCGTGATCACCAATATATAGAGCCTGTGCACCTAATGGTGTCTTTGCTTAATCAAGATGGTAGTGCAATTCGTCCATTGCTCACCATGCTGAATATTGATGTGGTTCAATTGCGTTCAAAGCTAAGCGAAATATTAGACCGTGTACCGAAAGTAAGTGGTATCGGTGGTGATGTTCAACTGTCGAATGCAATGGGTACTTTGTTCAACCTATGTGACAAGGTCGCACAAAAGCGTCAAGACACATACATTTCTTCGGAAGTCTTCCTACTTGCCGCAATTGAAGATAAAGGCCCTTTAGGTAACCTGCTTAAAGAGCTAGGTCTTACTGAGCAAAAATTATCTCAAGCTATCGAGCAGGTTCGTGGCGGTCAAAAAGTTGATGACCCAAATGCCGAAGACCGACGCCAAGCGCTAGAGAAGTTCACCATCGATCTGACTGAAAGAGCGGAGCAAGGCAAGCTGGATCCGGTAATTGGCCGAGATGACGAAATCCGCCGTACTATCCAAGTACTTCAGCGTCGTACTAAGAACAACCCAGTCATTATCGGTGAACCTGGTGTTGGTAAGACAGCTATCGTTGAAGGTTTGGCTCAGCGCATTATTAACAATGAAGTGCCAGAAGGTTTAAGAGGCCGACGCGTACTTTCATTAGACATGGGTGCTTTGGTAGCTGGCGCTAAATATCGTGGTGAGTTTGAAGAGCGTTTGAAGTCAGTCCTCAATGAATTGTCTAAAGAAGAGGGCAATATCATTCTCTTCATCGATGAAATTCATACTATGGTCGGCGCTGGTAAAGGTGAAGGCTCTATGGATGCCGGTAACATGCTAAAACCAGCGTTGGCTCGTGGTGAACTCCACTGTGTTGGCGCAACGACTCTTGATGAATACCGTCAATACATAGAGAAAGATCCAGCGTTAGAGCGCCGCTTCCAAAAAGTGCTTGTCGATGAACCAACGGTTGAAGACACGGTGGCGATTCTTCGTGGTTTGAAAGAGCGCTATGAACTTCATCATCATGTAGAAATTACCGACCCAGCAATCGTGGCTGCAGCAACACTATCTCATCGATACGTTTCTGATCGTCAACTGCCGGATAAAGCGATTGATCTGATTGATGAAGCGGCTTCGAGTATCCGTATGCAGATCGACTCAAAACCTGAGTCGCTAGATAAGCTCGAGCGTAAAATCATTCAATTGAAGATCGAGCAGCAAGCTCTTACCAATGAAAATGATGAAGCCAGTGAAAAACGCCTTCGAACATTACAAGAAGAGCTTTCTGACAAAGAACGAGATTTCGCAGAGCTTGAAGAAGTGTGGAATGCAGAGAAAGCCGCGCTTTCTGGCACGCAACACATCAAGTCAGAGCTAGAACAAGCTCGTATGGATATGGATTTTGCGAGACGTGCTGGTGATCTTAACCGAATGTCTGAATTGCAATACGGTCGAATCCCAGAATTAGAGAAGCAGTTAGATCTTGCGACTCAAGCTGAAATGCAAGAAATGACGCTGCTGCGTAATAAGGTCACTGATGCAGAAATTGCAGACGTGCTATCGAAGCAAACAGGCATACCTGTTTCTAAAATGCTAGAAGCCGAGAAAGAGAAGCTTCTTAACATGGAAGGTGTTCTACATAAGCGAGTTATTGGCCAAGCGGAAGCAGTCGAAGTGGTATCGAATGCGATTCGTCGTAGCCGTGCAGGTTTATCTGATCCAAACAAGCCGATTGGATCTTTCTTATTCCTTGGTCCAACTGGCGTTGGTAAAACGGAGTTGTGTAAAACACTCGCGAACTTCATGTTTGATAGTGACGATGCAATGGTGCGTATCGACATGTCTGAGTTTATGGAGAAACACTCTGTTGCTCGTTTGGTTGGTGCTCCTCCGGGTTACGTTGGATATGAAGAAGGTGGTTACTTAACAGAAGCAGTGCGTCGCAAGCCTTATTCAGTGATTTTGCTAGATGAAGTAGAGAAAGCGCATCCTGATGTTTTCAATATCTTATTGCAGGTGCTTGATGATGGACGCTTAACTGATGGACAAGGTCGTACAGTCGATTTTAGAAACACGGTAGTGATCATGACATCCAACCTTGGCTCTTCGAGAATTCAAGAGAACTTCAATACGCTC
Source organism: Vibrio sp. 10N.222.52.C3 (assembly GCF_041474195.1). Classification (NCBI taxonomy): domain Bacteria; kingdom Pseudomonadati; phylum Pseudomonadota; class Gammaproteobacteria; order Vibrionales; family Vibrionaceae; genus Vibrio; species Vibrio sp. 10N.222.52.C3. The sequence continues at coordinate 7,383 of NZ_JBFRTQ010000138.1, forward strand.
GACTACCAAGGAATAAAGAATGAAGTGATGGAAGTGGTAGGTAAACATTTCCGTCCTGAGTTTTTGAACCGAGTTGATGAAAGCGTGGTGTTCCATCCATTGGGTCAAGAGCACATTCAGTCGATAGCCGCTATTCAGCTTGAGCACCTTAAGAAGAGAATGGAAGACAATGGTTATGAGCTTGAAGTTTCGGATAAAGCACTCAAGTTAATTTCTCAAGTTGGTTTTGATCCAGTATATGGTGCACGACCTTTGAAAAGAGCGATTCAACAAAGTGTCGAGAACCCGTTAGCGAAAGCGATACTGGCAGGAAAAATTAATCCAGATAAGAAAGTGCAGCTATTAGTAAACAACGACCGCATTATTGCTCACCAATAGTTGAAGTAAGAACGGTAGGTACGATTGGCCGAAATTAGGGCTTAATCGTACCTATTTTAAACGCTTTGTGTGAATAGTGTTCGAACGGTCGCCGGTGGCGGCTTTTTTTCGTTTTTAGCCTTGTACAAAGGATTATTCTCTCTATAATGCGCCTCCGTTGCCAAGGATAACCAAGTGGTTTGAACTGAGTAACAAGACGGTGATAAGCATTTAAGATGCTTTGAAAAATTAGCTGGAAAAAGTGTTTGACACTGGAATCTAATCCGCTAGAATGGCCGTCCACTTCGAGAGGCTCCTTACTAAAAGGAAGGCTCAACAAGTAAAGCTCTTTAACAATTTAAACCTATCAATCTGTGTGGGCACTCGTTGATGAATATCAAAACGTT
>NZ_JBFRTQ010000139.1:0-497 GCF_041474195.1 Vibrio sp. 10N.222.52.C3
GTATCAGTTGGTTTCTAATACTGATAGTACAAATATAAAAAAGGCTCCGAAAGGAGCCTTTTTTGTTTCTGAATATATTGAAGTCGTAAATAATATTTTGGTCGACTTAAATATTAATTCTATCGCTTAGCGTGTAATTGATTACTCACTAAGTAAACTAAATGTTTAGATAGCAAACTCTTCTAGAGATTTACCAGCATCTAGCTGTTCTTGGATAGCTGAAGGCGTACGGCCTTGACCTGTCCAAGTCTTCTCGTCGCCGTTTGCGTCTACGTATTTGTATTTCGCTGGGCGAGGAGCGCGTTTAGCTTTTGTTGTTTTAGATTTTGCTTCACCAGAAAGTGCAGCAATAAGATCGGCAACATCAATTCCGTCTTTTGCAATTTGTTCAGCAATAGCAGAAAGCTTAGCTTCTTGCTCTGCTTTAGCAGCACGCTCTTCAGCTTCAGACTCTTGACGCTCTTGTACAACAATAGTCAGCTTGTCTAGCGCTTCTT
>NZ_JBFRTQ010000139.1:1215-1476 GCF_041474195.1 Vibrio sp. 10N.222.52.C3
GCTTGTCTAGCGCTTCTTCAAGTTGCTCAAGAGTTAATTCACGTGAGAACGCACGAAGGCTGCGGATATTTAATAGAGTTTTTGTTAATTCAGACATGATATTTTCCATCAAGGTAAACTAAATAATCTTCCTAATAATAAACAGAGCCTAGGAATAAAACAAATAGTATTTCTTCTATTACATATTTAAATATAAAAGTGAGATGAATAGTTGAAAATTCAGAGCAGTATTTCTATTGAATTTATAATAATTATTAAGAA
>NZ_JBFRTQ010000140.1:0-2778 GCF_041474195.1 Vibrio sp. 10N.222.52.C3
ATCCCTATCCCTCCACCACATTAAAAATGAGATAAGCCGTTGTATTACAACGGCTTTTTTCATATCTGCAAGGTGCCAAGTCAAACCATAAGGATTGACTCAGACAATGTACCTTTTCCGCGCCCCAAATTGCACCTACTACACACGTGTTTGTCTGCCGAAAAAACTTCGAGATAATGGCTTTCCGTTCGATCTGAAAGTATCTTTACTAACCAAGAACCGTCAACTTGCTTCTGAACGCAATCTAACCGTTGCTGCTAGTCTAAAAGAGTTAATAACTAAAACTCATGGGCAAAGTTGTGTAGAAGGCTTTAAAGCGGATTGTGATGCGATTATCGATGAGGTTCGTAGTAAGTTTGAATCGAATCAACCTGATATTGAGGTATCTGCCGCTCCAGTTCGTAAAGCAGAACATCGGGACTTAACTTCTACAGTTCACCGAAAGAATCACCCTGTCGTTTCATTAAAAGCGGCGCTAGACGCTTTTGTCGCTAGTAAGAAGTTGCAAAATATCAGACCTTTAACAGTGCATCAGTTAAATGCTCGTGCCAGTCACTGTATTAACCTGTTACCCGTTGAATCCGTGGATCCTGTTACTTCGGCTCATGCGTTGGTGTACCGTGACCAACTCCTCAAGGAAGGGCGTAGCTATAAGACAAACAAAGAGTACCTTGCTGCTGCTTTTCAGTTTTTTAAGTTTGCTAAGATGATGAATTACATCGCACTGAACCCCTTTGACGGCATTAAGGTAGATAACAAGCCACTCAAGCCTACTAGTGAAGAACGTGAACGCTGGTCACTCAAGGATCTTAAGCTATTCTTCAAGTCTCAAAAATTTGTTGAACAGGATGTAGAGTTCCGCTGGATCTCGTGGATATTGCTTTACTCAGGAATGCGTCCATCTGAAGTGTGTCAACTAAGAGTGAATGACATAAAAGAGGCTGATGGGAGCTACTATTTCGCTGTCAATGTTGACGATGAAGGTAAGTACGTCAAAAATAGCAACAGCATCCGCAAAATCCCTGTCCATGGTCAACTAATTAATTTTGGATTGCTGCAGTACATTGCAACTAGGAAGTCCAGCGGTACCAATAATCTATTCAGCTATGAGCCAAAAAACATCTTTGCCGATTGGTCTAAGGCCTACCTTAATAAAATGACCAAGTACCAGACATCTATTGGTATGCTGCCACGCCACCGCCCAACGAGTTATGGATTCAGACATACTTTTATTGATGAGTTGAAGCAAAAGGGTGTTTCTGAGTTGATTACAGCTGAAATCGTAGGCCATAAGCAGCAAGGGGTAACGTATGATCGCTACGGCAAACAGTTGAATTTGAAGGAGCTTGCGAAGGCATTAAACAAGGTTACTTTTAAGCTGTAGTGCCGTGTGCTATTTCAATGTTAAGAAAAGCCGAGCTAGCTATTTACCGAGCTAGCTCATATTTGGACAGGAATCATTTAGAGTACTCTGTCTAAGTCGACTAATATTGATTAGAAAAAATATCCAAAATTATCAAAGATCTATAATTAGTTTCGCCCTCTTTATCTACAAAACGAGCGGTGAACGTTAGCCGTAGAGTACAGGGCAAGATCACGAAGCTTTACCTTAAGCTAAGTTTTTTATCTTATACTTCTTTTTGATAACAAACCAAGTCAACCATGTCTGAGCTCAATTTATTCAAATACTTTGTAGCCATTGAAGATACACGCCAATCAGGATAAGTTGTAAATAAACTCTTAGATATTCTGTTCCTTACCATTAGCGTTGTGATTGCAGGGAGTCAAGGTTGGGAAGAAATTGAAGAGTTCGGGCGTGACAAACTGGATTGGTTGCGTAAGTTTTTAGTTTTCATTGCATTTTGACCTTATTACTCTTTATTAAAAACGACGTATATTCCCTCAAAAGTAGCAACCAACTCATCCGCACAAAATAGATTGCAGGCTATTTGAACACGACCTTTTCCCTTGCGTTGAAACGCACGATGAAACCGAGACCACGCCGTAAGGTTGTCATATTTACATACTGCTGTTACATCTTTGCTGGCGGGTTTCAGGTATCGAATGCTATTTTCTTGAATAACAATTTGATGTTTTTTACCCTCCAACTGGGCATAAACTAAAGACCAACCTGCCAAAATACCAACAACAGATAAGCTGCCGCCAAACACCGTATTCATGTGGTTGGTATTCATTCTCAATGGTGCAGTAATCTCGATATTTTTGCTGCTACAAGTATTCACACAGATACCGAGAGACTTTGATACTGGTATATGATGATGAAGGTAGACTTCAAGCTCTCTATGTTTCATATAGACCGTTGCCTTTTTCAGACCGCCAAAATATTGCAAAAGTCCGTTTTAGAGGGATGCAGGAATTACACTTTAGCTAATTCAGTTAATACTTGCTTATACGTATCCACTGATTGGGCTCCAGAAATAGCGCTCTCGCGATTGAATACAACTGTTGGAACACCTGATATACCCGCTTGCTTCCATTTCTGTTCCAGCGACTGGACATGACTTCGCATATTATCGTCATCTAGGCATTGCATTGCTTCGTCAACATTAATACCAAGACTTTGCAACTCTTGCTCGAGGGTACTCTTGCTGGATATATCTTTTTGCTCGCTATAAAACGAAGCAAATAACCGATTTTTAAGCTCGGTTTGCTTGCCTACACTTTTTGCATGCTCCAGAAGAATATGAGCATCAAGGGTATTTACAGCTTTTAGTCCGTCAAAGTAGTCGAATTTAAACCCAACGTCTTCTCCAAGCT
>NZ_JBFRTQ010000141.1:0-4072 GCF_041474195.1 Vibrio sp. 10N.222.52.C3
AGCTTGGAGAAGACGTTGGATTTAAATTCGACTACTTTGACGGGCTAAAAGCTGTAAATACCCTTGATGCTCATATTCTTCTGGAGCATGCAAAAAGTGTAGGCAAGCAAACCGAGCTTAAAAACCGGTTATTTGCTTCGTTTTATAGCGAGCAAAAAGATATATCCAGCAAGAGTACCCTCGAGCAAGAGTTGCAAAGTCTTGGTATTAATGTTGACGAAGCAATGCAATGCCTAGATGATGATGATATTCGAAGTCATGTCCAGTCGCTGGAACAACAATGGAAACAAGCGGGTATATCAGGTGTTCCAACGGTTGTATTCAATCGCGAGAGCGCTATTTCTGGAGCCCAATCAGTGGATACTTATAAGCAAGTATTAACTGAATTAGCTAAAGTGTAATTCCTGCATCCCTCTAAAACGGACTTTTGCAATATTGTGGCGGTCTGAAAAAGGCAACGGTCTATATGAAAAATAGAGAGCTTGAAGTCTACCTTCATCATCATATACCAGTATCAAAGTCTCTCGGTATCGGTGTGAATACTTGTAGCAGCAAAAATATCGAGATTACTGCACCATTGAGAGTGAATACAAACCACATGAATACGGTGTTTGGCGGCAGCTTATCTGTTGTTGGTATTTTGGCAGGTTGGTCTTTAGTTTATGCCCAGTTAGAGGGTAAAAAACATCAAATTGTTATTCAAGAAAATAGCATTCGATACCTGAAGCCCGCCAACAAAGATGTAACAGCAGTATGTAAATATGACAACCTTACGGCGTGGTCTCGGTTTCATCGTGCGTTTCAACGCAAGGGAAAAGGGCGTGTTCAAATAGCCTGCAATCTATTTTGTGCGGATGAGTTGGTTGCTACTTTTGAGGGAGTATACGTCGTTTTTAATAAAGAGTAATTAGGTCAAAATGCAAAGAAAACTAAAACTTACGCAACCAATCCAGTTTGTCACGCCCGAACTTTTCAATTTCTTCCCAACCTTGACTTCCTGCAATCACAACGCTAGTGGTAAGGAACAGAATATCAAAGAGTTTATTTACAACTCATCCTGATTGGCGTGTATCTTCAATGGCTACAAAGTACTTGAATAAATTGAGCTCAGACATGGTTGACTTGGTTTGTTATCAAAAAGAAGTATAAGATAAAAAACTTAGCTCAAGGTAAAGCTTGGTGATCTTGCCCTGTACTCTACGGCTACCGCTCACCGCTCGTTTTGTAGATAAAGAGGGCAAAACTAATTATAGATCTTTGATAATTTGGGATATTTTTTCTAATCAATATTAGTCGACTTAGACAGAGTACTCTAAATGATTCCTGTCCAGAAACGTTTTTCAGCGGGTGGTCAAGAAAAATCATAAATGCCTAGCGAGTAGTGAGCTGTGCGAGCGTAAGGAGTGGCTTTATTATTTTACTTTACCATCACTTCCCTTAAATACCCTTTTGGCAGGGTGATGCTTTCACGCAGTGATGCCATCGCCTTGCTAAGCCTTAAGGGATAAAAAAAGCGTACACACCAATATACATAGTATGTACGCTTTATGTATCAACAAGAAGTATTGCTAGTAAAGGGCTGTCACTCACTCACGCGCAAATAGACATGGTTTTTACTGTATACTCTTAACGCCTTAGCCTTTCTAATCACTTTAGGATGAGCCGTTTATCGCTCCAACAAGATTACTTCTTGTTGTTGTCCCAAATACCGTCTTCCAGCTGAGACTTAAGCTCTGGGAAGTCATTCGAATCGAATGTTGGTACTTTACCCGCGTCTAGTTGGCGGTTGTAGTCTTTCGCTAGCTTAATCACGATACCTGATAGCAGGATAATCGCCACCAAGTTAACAATCGCCATTAGGCCCATCGATACGTCAGCCAGTGCCCATACCGTTGGTAACGTCGCTAGAGAACCGAACATAACCATACCCAGAACAACGATACGGAACAGCACTAGGCCCTTCTTGTTGTTGTGCTCAAGGAAGATAAGGTTCGTTTCAGCGTACGAGTAGTTTGCAATGATTGAAGTGAAAGCGAAGAAGAAAATCGCTACCGCTACAAAAATGCCGCCCCATTCGCCCACTTGTGCTGTTAGTGCACGTTGCGTTAGTTCGATACCCGTTACTTCACCGTGTGGTACATACTCACCAGACATCAGGATGATTGCGACTGTTGCTGAACAGATAACAATGGTATCCATGAACACGCCTAGCATTTGCACGTAACCTTGTGATGCTGGGTGCGGTGGGTAAGGCGTAGCAGAAGCTGCTGCGTTTGGCGCAGAACCCATACCCGCTTCGTTCGAGAACAAACCACGTTTGATGCCGTTAATCATCGCTTGTGCGATTGCGTAACCTAGGCCACCCGCTGCTGCTTCTTGCAGACCGAATGCACTCTTGAAGATAAGAGCCAGTACTTCAGGCACTTTCTCGATGTTCGCGAACATCACGTACATAGCGATCGCTAGGTAAGCCAATGCCATGATTGGAACGATGATTTCTGCTGTGCGTGCAATCTTACGGATACCACCGAAGATAACGAACGCAGAGATGATTACGATACCAACACCAACGTAGCTACGCTCAAGGTCGAATGCCGTATTCATTGCGCTTGCAATCGCGTTCGCTTGAACCGCGTTGAATACAAGACCAAATGCAATGATGAGGAAGATAGAGAATAGAACCCCCATCCAACGCATGCCTAGGCCTTTCTCCATGTAGTATGCAGGGCCGCCGCGGTAGTTACCGTCGTTATCACGCGTTTTGTATAGCTGTGCCAGTGTGCTTTCTGCAAACGATGTTGCCATACCTAGCATTGCGATTAGCCACATCCAGAAGATAGCACCAGGGCCACCAGCGGTTAGTGCTACAGCAACACCTGCCATGTTACCCGTACCTACACGAGCAGCGAGACTAGTACAAAGAGCTTGGAAAGAAGAGATACCAGCACTGTCTGCTTTACGGCTGTTTCTAAGAACAGAGAACATGTGGCCGAAATGGCGGAATTGAATGAAGCCTAGTCGTACAGTGAAGTAGATACCCACACCAACCAGTAAGTAAACTAAGATAGATCCCCAAAGGAGATCGTTCATCAAATTGATTAAGTCTGTCACGTGAACCTCGTAATTGAGTTTAAGCACCGATCATGCTTCCTAGCCTTCCTCTTAATCGCCTATGCCTCTGTCAATGTTGTGTCGGCACTCTTGTTATATTCTTGCGGCGATTGAGACTGTAAATGTCGCTTCATGCATCCATTTTACGTATCAGTGTATTTTTTGACGGGCGGATAATGCAGCGAGACGGCCTAAAAATCAATATGCAAATACACTTATATTAAAATGACATTTCACTAATAACACACCTTTTGTTAACACAACTTTCAACAATGCAGCCCAATAAAAGTCACATTATCGGGACATAATATCAACAACAGCCACGGCACTACCCCAACAAGAACACCATCCTATAAAAATGACGTCAGCCTAGGTTTTACAAGGTATAGTGAAGATCTTCGTTTTTTTCTAGGCCAATGAGATCCCTATACCGCACGGTACCATGTGCACTTCAATGCATTGTAGTCAAAACGCTATTCCATTCGCACAATGAATTAACATTCAATAACCCCCAATTTAATCGTTTACTTAGGTTTGTTTGCCTGTTTTTTATACATAATAATTCTCACAATGTGTGAGCATGCATAAGAAAATAGAACAAAAGCTTCATGGATTTGAAACAAATGAGAAACAAATCAAAGTTATTGTGAACCTAAATATGATATTTATTGGTTCGTAAGAACTAGTCCCACGGAAGGAGATATGGCTTATGGATAGCTTTCAATTCGATGAAGTATCAGAACTAGAAATGCCTCGTGTAACTCAAAAATCACGCTCGAAACCACTCAAGCGTAAGTGGCGTGAAATCGAAGCCATCAACGATCGTAGGCAGCTTGAGAAAGAGCTGAGAGAGATGAACCTAGGTCTTGATTTTAGCCTTGACGATATAAAACTTTAATCAGCACGATAAGAAATCAGATAGCAAAAGGCACCTATATAGGTTAATGCCGTTCACTTAAGA
>NZ_JBFRTQ010000142.1:0-16366 GCF_041474195.1 Vibrio sp. 10N.222.52.C3
TATTTATTCTCTTATTTTAGGGTTAAGGTGTACCTATGGAACAGACAGATATCACGTCACTCATCCCCATTGTGATTACTTTGGTGTTGTCATTGGCGACAAGGAATGTGGTGATAGGCCTTTTTGCTGGTGTGCTGAGTGGTGTTGCAATGCTGACTGGCATGTTTAGCGAACTTAACCCGCTTGATACGTTTGGTACCATGGTGAAAGGTTACCTAGTCCCTCAACTTACCGACAGCTATAACGCTGGTGTGATCATGCTGTTGGTATTCATCGGTGGCTTTGTCGCATTGATGGAAAAGTCCGGTGGTGGCGTCGCGTTTGCAAAGCGAGTGACTCAGTGGGTAAGCAATAAATGCCAAGCTCAATTGTCAGCATGGTTGGGTGGAATCGTTATATTTTTCTCAGACTTAGGCACCCCTTTAATTGTTGGCCCTGTTTTTCGTCCCCTTTTCGATAAACTGAAACTTTCTAGACAGAAGTTGGCATTCATCATCGACTCTACATCATCACCCGTCGCGATCCTTATCCCTTTTATCGGGTGGGGCGTGTATATCATGAGCCTGATTCAAAAAGAGTTTACGGCGTTGAATGTCAATATGTCTGATTGGGATGCGTTCATCGGTGCGATTCCTTTTCAGTTCTACGCATTCCTCGCGATTTTCATCGTTCCGCTCGTGTCCGTTAAAGGTTTAGATTTTGGGCCAATGGCAAAAGCTGAGCGTGATTGCCAGGCGGGAATTAACTCTGGCGTGAATAACGAATCACTAAATCCGTTCTCGCATAAAAATGCAAAGGCATCTTTTGTCTGGGCACCATTGTTAGTGATGCTGGTGGTGTTGTGTGCCATGCTGGTACCACAAGGTTTCCCATTCCAAAAGGTCGCAGGTTCATCATTTAGAGCGGCGTTATCATCGGCTTATTTCTTTGCGGCGATTACATTAATTTCGTTAATGGCTTACTACGGTGTAAGAAAGTTGTCTGATGGTGTTTCTGTGTACTTAAAAGGCATGGGAAACATGATGCCAGTCGCGATCATCTTGGTATTGGCTTGGGCATTAAGCACCGTTGGTAAAGAGTTGGGTGCGGCAGCTTATATTGCTGAGCAAGCACAGAGCGGTTTCCCTTACTGGTTAGTTCCTGCTGTAGCCTTTTTACTGTCGGCTATTATCTCATTCGCAACGGGCTCATCGTGGGGAACCTTCGCGATAATGATGCCATTGGTTATTCCAACTGCGATTGCGATAGATGCTCCGCTTCTCGTCGCGATTGGTGCCGTGTTATCGGGTGGCTTGTTTGGTGATCACTGCTCACCGATCTCTGAAACCACGATTCTTTCTTCAACCGGGGCTGGGTGTGATCAGTTTGAACACTTTAAGACGCAGCTACCTTACGCATTGATGAACGGCTCTATTGCTCTGATTAGTTTTGTAGTCGCAGGCTTTACGGGAAGTGCATTGGTTGTATTAGGTGCTCTTGTTGCTCAGTTGATTGTCGTGACGTTGTTAGCCAAGCGCGATGCGAGTAAAAACGCTTCTTCAGAAGTTCAATCTCAAGTGCCTGAATCTAAACCACAACAAGCGTAATTTAAGATTACAAATGAGAGACTAGATACGGGATGCGAGTAAACGAGTAACGAAAAGCTCGCCCTATTATTACTCGTGTTTGCAATTTAGTTTCTCGCTTGTTCAATCGGAACGCGCTCTTCGCATCCCGTTACCCGCATCTTTTTCATATGCATATCACTAACTTCAATCTCAACACGCTCTTCGTATCCCATCCCGCTTACTCGAATCTAAAGACTCTTTTCGCATCTCGCATCTCGCATCTCGTTACTCGCATCTTTTTTATAGCGTGATAGGGAATTTGTTTACTTATAGTTTCTGTGAATTGATTTGTGTCGTTATGAAACTAATTTTCCATAGGATCATTTACACAATCTTAGTTTTCGATAACTGGATTACCTAGTTGTACGGTTTATAGATTAAAATTTTCTGATAACTTTTATCGTTTTTTTTTAATCAACCACTTTAATAAGGTAAATTCGCAATGTCGACCAAACTAGCTAACCCAGCGCCACTAGGCTTAATGGGTTTCGGTATGACCACTATTCTTCTTAATATCCACAACGCAGGTTTCTTTCCAATCGATTCAATGATTCTTGCTATGGGTATTTTTTACGGTGGTTTGAGCCAAGTTATCGTGGGCACGATGTGTTTCAAACGTGGTGACACGTTCGGTACAACTGCGTTTACTTCTTACGGCCTATTCTGGTTGTCTTTGGTTGGTTTAATCGTGATGCCTTATATGGGTCTACCTGCAAGCCCTGCAGCATTCATGGGTTGGTACCTACTACTATGGGGCATCTTCACAGGCTTCATGTTCATCGGTTCTCTATGCTACCCAGTGGCGAAGCAAGTAGTATTCGGTTCACTAACTATCTTGTTCTTCCTACTTGCAGCTCGTGATTTCACTGGCAGCGAACTAATCGGCACTATCGCTGGTTTTGAAGGTATCTTCTGTGGCGCTTCAGCTATTTACTTTGCAATGGCACAAGTAATCAACAACGAATACGGCCGCACAGTACTGCCTATCGGTGAGAAGAAAGCACCTCAAATGGCAACACAAGAAATCGCTGCTTAATACTCTAACTCGGGAACAGTTAGTTTGTTATAAGCCATTTATTGGTTATGAATAAAACAAAAGGGGTTAGCCGAAATAGCTAACCCCTTTTTTATGCGTTATTAATAGCACTATTTGTTAAAGCGATCTATTTGCTAAGGAAAGCTTAAGCTGAAGGTTGCTCTACAGGTTTAGTGTCTGCAGCTTCTGCTTCTGGAGACTTGCCTGTTTTACGCTTGTACTTCTCTTCCCAGTAAGTTGCACCTTTAATGCCTAGTTTTACAGGGTTGAATGTGTACTCAGTTACGCCTTGTTTCTGCTGTTCTTCGTAGTCAGCTAGAGCTTTAAGCGCAGGCTTAGACATGAAGAAGATGATCAGAATACCAACGATGTTTAACCATGCCATCAAGCCAACACCAACATCACCCATTGCCCATGCAAGGTTCGCTGTTTTAACTGTGCCATAGAAAACTGCAGTGATAAGAACAAGCTTAAGTACGAACATCATTCCAGGGATCTTGATGGTACGACGTAGGTAAGCAATATTCGTTTCTGCGATGTAGTAGTAAGCAAGAATCGTTGTAAATGCGAAGAAGAACAGAGCAAATGCGATGAATGGCTTACCAATGCCTGGTAGTGCACTTTCAATAGCAAGCTGTGTAAATACAGGACCATTCGCACCGATGTTTGCTGCTAGGTTCTGAACAAGGAACACACCCTCAGCGCCGCCGTGAACGTTGTAAGCACCAGTGATGATGATCATGAACGCTGTAGCAGAACATACTAGAAGAGTATCGATGTAGATAGAGAATGCTTGTACTAAACCTTGCTGAGCTGGGTGATCAACACTTGCAGCAGCTGCCGCGTGAGGACCAGTACCTTGACCTGCTTCGTTTGAGTAAACACCACGCTTAACACCCCAACCAATTGCAGCACCGAAGCCTGCCATAGGTGTGAATGCATCACCAACAATCATTGCGAAAACCGTTGGCACTTGGCTGATGTTTAGCAGAATGATAACGAACGCGATGATGATGTAAGCCAATGCCATGAAAGGAACAACGATTTGTGTGAAGTTCGCAATACGTTTAACACCACCAAAGATGATGAAAGCAAGGATGATAGCAACAACAGTACCGGTGAAAATTTTAGCGAAACTGAATGTACCGACAGCTGTTTCAATCATATCACCTGATCCAAATGCAGCTTCTACAGCATTACCAATACTGTTTGACTGAACACCTGGAAGCAAAATACCACATGCAAAAATAGTCGCGATAGCGAAGATCCATGCGTACCACTTCTGACCCATTGCTTTTTCAATGTAGTAAGCCGGACCACCACGGAACTGGCCTTCGTCTTCTTCTTTGTAGATTTGCGCTAGCGTAGATTCTGCGTAAGCAGTTGCGGCGCCAAAGAAGGCTACAACCCACATCCAGAATACGGCACCTGGGCCACCGAAACCGATAGCGGCAGCAACACCAGCAATGTTACCTGTACCTACACGGCCAGATAGCGAAACGGCTAGAGCTTGGAAAGACGAGATGCCTTTTGATGAGCTTTTACCCGATAGTAGCAAGCGCCACATTTCAAAGAAGTGACGGATTTGAACAAATCGAGTCATGATGGAGTAGAACAAACCTGCACCTAAACATAGGTAGATAAGTACTGGGCTCCAGATTATTCCATTCAAAAAATCAACGAATGACTGCATGAGTATTTTCCCTGTTAGTTTTGCTTATGATTGTTTTTCGAACAACACAATACTTCACTTGTAACCCGAGTGTTAAATTATTTAACTGCGCATTAGGATTACTGTGACATAAAGCAAGTTATAGAGGGTGTTTGTTAATGCTTAGTGCTAATTCTAGAATCGTTCCATTTAATCTGATATGCAACTAGTTGTGATTTGTTGTGTTTTGAAAAGTGAATAAATAGTGATTAATACAGAAAGGGGATCTTGAGGTGCGCATAAGAAACGAAATTGCGCAAAACAGCGGTTAAAGCCGATTAGCATAAACGGCTGACATATGGATGGTGGGATAAGTAGGTTGGAATATATCACCTGCATCAGGTGAGCTAGCAGGTCTATGAGACTATGGCTTTTGAAGGTTTGATAATTGAGGCCTTAATATCTACCTAGTAAAAGTTGTTAATTTGATGCCTGTTTCAAACAACTACGAACCCTCGCGCCTGTAATTCTTTAGCGAACTCAGACTGAGTATTTGGCTCGCCGTGAATCAAATGCACCTCTTTCGGTGGAGTCGCGATGCCGTCTATAAATTGGTAAAGATCCTCTTTATCAGCATGGGCAGAATAGCCAGACATGCCATGAATTTGAGCATTAACCTCAACGTCTTTGTTATCAATAGAAACCTGCATTTCGCCTTGTTGCAGCTCTCGTCCGAGCGTCCCGTGCGCTTGATAGCTCGCTAAAATTACATCGGTTCGTTTATCGGGAAGCAAGGCAGATAAGTAGTTCATTATCCTACCACCCTGACACATCCCAGAAGCTGCGACCACAATCGCGGGTTCACCTGTCGACTTGAGGCGATTCACGATTTTCTTGTGCATTCTATGTCCATCGACGGTAATGCACTGCTCAAAAGCGAGTGGGTGGCGTTCCAGTTCAAGACGCTGCTTTGCTTCTTGTCCCCACAACTCTTTAAAGCGTCGGTATGAACGTGTCACTTTCTGAGCCATCGGAGAATCGAGAATAATAGGAATATCGCTACTGAGTTGATGCTCAAAGATCAGGTGTTCGATATCAAAAAGCAATTCCTGCGTTCTGCCGATACTAAATGCCGGAATTAGAATAACGCCACCGTCGAGCAGTGAACGATCAATGATTGCTTTGAGACGCTCAGCTCGCGTAGCAATATCATCATGTGTACTGGTGCCATAAGTGGATTCGATAAACAGATAGTCGGCTTGTCGTGGTGGCTTAGGATCGGGCAGTAGTGGTGTGTTACTTGGGCCTAAATCGCCAGAGAAGACTACCACCTCTTGGTTGGGTAACTTAATCTCGATATAGGCAGAACCTAAGATGTGCCCCGCAGGTTGAAAGCGAGCATACAGAGTATTTGGCCTATCATGATCCTTTCCGTTGTTTTGCTGTTTAGACGTGATTGGAAACCATTCCCCGTAAGGCTTGGGAGCAATTAACGAATGAATCTTTTTGAGTATCAGCTTCGATTGTTTATTACTGAGCCCTTGCAGTTTTAAACCATCCTCAATCATTAAAGGGGCAAGTTCAGCGGTGGCTTGCGTGCAATAAATCGGTTGGTTAAACCCACTGGCGAGTAACCAAGGTAATCGGCCAATATGATCAATGTGAGTATGGGTCAGCAGCAGAGCGTTGAGGTGGGATGTTTCAAATTCAATATCAAGAGGGCGAGTGTCCGCACCTTGAAGCTTTTTACCTTGAAGATCTAAACCTTGAAAAAGGCCACAATCGATGAGCACCGCTTGGCCTGAATCTCTTAGCTCGTGACAAGATCCTGTGACAGTATGTTTGCCACCATGGTGAATCACTTCCATCGTTTGCTCCCATTGCTCTATAAAGCCGTTAACGCCTGTTTTTATTTTGCGGATAAGCGCCAGCAAGTAAAACAAGAACAATGAGAGTTGCGATCGTTGAGTGTCTTTTTAAGTAACTGAGCGATGACTCAGTGGTTTCGTTGCGAGTTAGTTCGTAGAAGAACGATCTGAATCCAACTCTGTTTTTTGCTGCGCCTCTAAACGAGCCACTTCGGCATCAAGCTCTGCTATTTTCTCTGCCATGAGTGCGTGACAGCGATTGGCCAGCTCTCTTGCGTCGCTAAGCTTGTATCCGGATACATCGATAGGTTCCAGCATCTCGGTGATCACAATGCCATTATTGGCTCGATTCAAGTCGATCTTATTGTGCGTGGTGCTGGTACACATCGGGGTGATAGGCACACCAGCTTCGATTGCCATTCGGAAAGCGCCCGTTTTGAATGGCAATAGTCCACGCCCTTTACTACGGGTTCCTTCCGGGTAAACCCAAACAGACAGATCTCTCTGATGAATCGCTTCCGCCACTTGCTTGATGGTATCGCGTGCTTTGGACTTGTCTTCGCGGTTAATCATGATGTTACCGGTGATCCAATACAGCAGACCAAAGAAAGGCACATACAACAAATCGCGCTTGCCCAATGAAACAGTGCGTGGTCTTAGCATTCCTGGATCGGTCACAAAGTCCAATATGCTTTGGTGGTTAGAGATGTAGACGCTGTTTTCTGGTGTTGGGGCATTGTCTAGGCCGCGCTGCACCAGTTTTACACCGATGATCTTTTGGAGTTGGTTGAACCAACGACAGAAAACGTACACATGCTTGGGGTTCTTGGGGCTAAACAAGCAGTAAACAAAAGCACATAGAGTGGTGAAAATAATAAACACCGTAGCCAAAATAATACGAAGAACAGCAAGCACAATTCACTCCTTACTCACCGCAAGATGGCAGTGATTAAATAGTTTTAGATGCTTGAAGTCTTCACTCTATTTAACCGAATTGCAACAATTAACTGTGATAGGGGGCTATTTTTAGATCTTTATATAAAACAAGGACTAACAATGGATGTTTGACACAGTTATCGAGCTTACACGTGTTCACCAGTAATGGCTCATGATCACCAATACTGTTTATTTGGATCCGATTTTTCTACCCATTCCGGATCTTGACGCGATTCTAAGTAGAGTTGTAGGCCGTTATAAGACATGAAAGCTGCAGGGCCGCCGAGGTGCTCGAAATAGTCAAAATACTCATCTTCGAGAGCACAAAGGTGGGCTAAATCTTTAACCTTGTTAGCCAGGGCCCACTGAATAGCAAACACAGGCGCTATTGAGCCTGAAATATTCACCTCTTCGACGTTTGGGTTAAACATTGAATTAGCTTGCTCAAGCAGTATCTCTTCTTGTTCAGACTCCTGTTGCAGCACCTCTTCGACGATCTCCGAGCGCTTGGTATTAGAGACATTCTTGTTCAGCTTGGCGATTCGCAGTGCGTAGCTAAACCTTTCTGATGAAACGATGTCGACAAGCTGCGACAACAGCTCCTTGTCTACGCCTGCTGCCTTGGTGAAATAGTCGATACATGAATTGATTGAGGCATAACGAGTACCGTCAAACTCAAAGCCACTGGTTTCGTCGTATACCTCAAGTGGGATGTCATCAACCGACAAAGGCCAGCCTTTATAATCGACGCGTTGTTTGGCGATTTGATACATCTTCCAAGCGCTGCGCCCAAACCCACCGAGCGTCGAACCCGAGAAATCAGAATCAATAAGCTCTTGCTCCGTCCAGTTCTCACCGATGCCAAGGTGCTTAGCGTACTTGTCTATCAGAGTGTGTTTTATCTGATCGCGCACAGACCAAATTGAGGTCAGATTCTTTGAATAGTTAATTCTCGCACACTCATTACAAGCCGGCAGTGCTATCGGTGAATGGCCTATCTTGGCAACAGCCTGCGCTGTCTTAGGGAATTCAACAAGGTTACTGGAAGGCTCACCACAAAACCAACAGGTGTGGCGCAGATTGAATGGGGTATCTATGTGCGAGTATGTGTTCATTAGTTTTCTATCGGTTTGGTGCTTGAGGCGAGTTAATCATCTTCAAACAATTATCTCTGTACGCACGTCAGCTTGCACCTTGTTTGTTTTTGTTTTGCTGACGAGACTGATTCGCCTGATGCACTCATTAGGTGGATATTGATATAAAACAGTCACTAACGATAAATATTGCTCGGTGTGGCTGAACTTGCATGAGCTGCTAGCAATCGCCTAAGCTCCCCATTACTATTGAGATAGACTCCTTACTCCAATAGCGCATATGTCCTCATCGATTCCTTTTTACGATAAAAATGCTCACACACTTTGCCAGCAGTACAACTCAGTGACGTTCGAGACGGTGCATAAAAGCTGGCAAGCTTATTGGCCTTTAGAGGGCGATAAAGTATTAGATGTCGGTGCTGGGAGCGGTCGTGATGTGCTATGGATGCACAAAGCCGGAGCTGATGTTATTGCGATAGAACCAAGTGCTTCATTACGCGAACAAGGCTCGAAATATACAGGCCCAAGTGTTACCTGGATTGATGATTCACTGCCTTCGCTTAGCCGCACTGAAAACCTCGGAATGCGTTTTGACCTGATATTGGTGAGTGCGGTTTGGATGCACTTAGCCCCGTCTCATCGAGAACGAGCATTTAGAAAGTTGTCTAACTTGCTAGCTCCAAATGGCAAGCTGGTGATCACTCTGCGTCATGGGGAATTTATAGACAGTCGACAAGGCTATGAAGTCTCGGTTGAAGAGCTCGAGCGTTTGTCAAAAAACAGCGCCTTGTTGGTTCGTCATGTCGATGATAGCCAAGACACATTGAACCGCAGTGAAGTGTGGTGGCAAACCGTGGTGATGACATTGCCAGACGATGGCTCCGGTGATTTGAACAAGGTGCGCCACATTATTGTGAATGACAACAAGTCGGCCACATACAAGTTGGCTTTGTTGAGAACATTACTGCGAATTGCTGATGCGCATTCAGGCGCTGTGATTGATCGAACTGATGGAAAAATTTCTCTACCAGTGGGCTTGGTTGCTCTGTATTGGGTTAGGCAGTTTAAGCGACTGATTGATATCGACATAGAAGGCGCTGGGATTCAGCAAAATAGCAACACAACGAAGGGACTTGGGTTTGTAAAAGAGGATGGTTGGAATAAACTCAAACACTTAAGTGCTGATGATCTAGCGATAGGCGCTATGTTTCTCGGCGATGAAGCCAAGGCTCTACAAAAGCTATTTTCACAAACGATCAGTACCATTAAATCAGGACCTGTGACTTTCATTTATCAAGGCTCGAAAGACAACCGACTATTCGATATATACCCACCTCACAAACGACGGAAGAGCCGAGAATCACTGGTCATTGATAGTGAGTTCTTAGAAAGTTTTGGTTATTTTACTCTCGATGAAAGCCTGTGGGAGTGCTTTAGAATCTACCACTCGTGGATTGAACCGCTGGTGGTGAATCAATGGGTCATGGAGATGCAGCGTTTCGAGTTGAACCGACAGCGAAGCATTTCACTACAGACTTATCACGACTGCTTGGTATGGATCGATCAAAACCATGATACTCGCGATGTGCGTAAACGTGTCGAGCAACTTAGATCTGATCGTGCCGACATTGTCAGCGTGTGGAGTGGAAAATCATTAAAAAATGAGTATCACGTTGATCACTGTTTACCTTTCGCTTACTGGCCAAACAACGATAAGTGGAACCTCTTTCCTACTACAAGCAAAGAGAACTTAAGTAAAAGTGATAAAGTTCCTACGGCTGAAAAGCTGCGCTCGTCTAAGTCGAGGATTCTAGAGTGGTGGCAACTCGCTTGGAACGATTCGGCTCATTTTGAACAACAATTCTTTTCAGAAGCCGCGCTTTCGTTACCTAACATCCCTGCGCAGTGTCGAGACTTTGAAGAGGTGTTCGATGCAATGGGCTTGCAGGTACGTGGTGTAAAAAGCAGACTGCTGATTAGTGAGTGGCACTGATCATTAAGTGGGCTAGTTATCCCAAATAACCCTCAACAAACTAATCATCGAGAACATAATGAAATACATCGGAATTGATGGCTGCAAGTCGGGTTGGATCGCTTGGATTGTCTCTGACAATGAGATACCTGCGTTTAAAGTGGTAAACACCCTCGATGAGCTAGCGAGTGATCTTATCGGTTCAACGGCGCTTATCGATATGCCTATTGGTTTTAGTGATGCACAAACTCCAGATCGCTTGTGTGACAAAGCAGCAAGGCGTTTTCTAACCAGCAAACGTGGTTCTTCGGTGTTTCCGGTTCCGTGTCGTGAGGCGGTTTACCAAACCGATTACATTGCGGCGTGTAATGCCAATGTGGAGCAGCTTGATAAGAAGTTTTCTAAACAGACTTGGGGAATTGTGCCCAAGATTCGCGAGCTTGATGAGCTCATTGAAACTCATCCCAATCTTTCTATCAGGGAATCACATCCTGAAGTGGTGTTTGCAGCATTGAAAGACGAACCGCTGACGTTTTCAAAACGAACGCAAGAAGGCAAAGAGGAACGGCTTTCTATTATTCAGCAGCTATCCCCTCAATGGTGTGACCGCTTGTCGTTGGCCATTTCAAATACCAAACGTAAAGACGCCGCGATAGACGATATTTACGATGCGTTCGTACTTATGTTAGTTGCCTATTACGCTCCGCAATTATCGACCTTACCTGAACTTTCTGATGTTGGTGGAGAAGCTGACAAGGATCAGAACGGACGAGTTAGAGAGATTGTTTACTGGAACAAAACACGCTAACAAAGCGTGCGCTCAACTTGGCTTAATATGTTATTTTCCAACTCTGCTACTTTTCACTCTTACTATTTTTGAGTCTTTGATATGAAACGTTTTATTGTCGGCTTGCTGGCCACTGTGCTCAGTGCTGCGAGTTATGCCCAAGTTGCCCCTATATCTCAATGGCAATGCGACATGATGAAAAAGAACAATGTCTTGAGTAGTGGTGCGCCCGTTGGTTGTGAGCGACTATCCAAAGTGGATTTCGATTTCATTAGTTTCAAAGGGGAAACGCAACAGGGCAATATGATCGTGCTTGATGTTATTGCGCCTGCTGTTGAACAAATCTTTTCAGAGCTCAAACAGCGCAATTTTCCTCTTCATTCCGCTCGCCTAATGCGTGAATTCAGAGGTGATGATAGCGCCTCAATGGATGCGAACAACAGCAGCGCCTTTAACGCTCGTCCTATTACAGGCGGAGGAGGTTGGTCGAAACATGCCTATGGTGTGGCAATCGACATCAACCCAGTTCAAAACCCTTTCTTAGAGTTCGATAGCAACGGAACAATCACGGTAAAGCCTTCACAATCTGCGACTCGTTATGTGAACCGTACTCGTTTTCGTGCTCGTGATGAAATTGAACGCCGCGGCATGGCTGAAGATGTGGTGGAGCTGTTTGCCCATCACGGATTTATGATCTGGGGAGGGGATTGGAATAGCCCAATCGATACTCAGCATTTTGAGGTTGGATCAAGAAAGTTCGTTAACCAACTGCTCTCTAAACCACAACCTGAAGCCGAGGTGTTATTTGAGCGCTACGTCAAATCTTATCGACAGTGCTATCTCAAAAATAAAGGTGAGGACGCAGAAAAAGCTCGAGCTATCTGTGCAAAGAAAACAGTCGGGACTTTTTAGTGCTATGTTTATCTAGAACCGTTTGTGTTTTAGCAAGTTAAACTCGCTTCAGGTGTGTTTTGAATAGCTAAGGTCAGCGCTCGTCGTTGGCCTTTTTTGTATTCATTTCTTCAATAGAACACCGAGCATTGAAAAGGTTATTGGGTATCCATTAGTCAATAATCGATAAGCGAATGCAGCGCAAAGTCATCGGTTTGTCATTTAAAAACTCATAGCGTTAACGTTATGTGAGAACCATTGCTGGTGGGGGAACTCTTCGCGCAAACGCCAGTATTATTAGTGAACTGATCACAACGGACCAACTAATGAAAAAGATACCTTTGGCTCTAACTCTTTTAAGCACTCTACTTTTTTCACAATACACTTTGGCTACTGACACTTCACCTACCACTCAAAATCCCACTTACGAACTCGATGGTAAGTCGGTATTAGGTCGCACTGAGAACGTGTACCTATCTAGCGTTCAAGGGCTAAAAGACGTTCCTTTCATTGGTAAAATTGATACCGGTGCGGAAACCACTTCTATGCATGCTGAAGACATTCATGTGAAGAGCTCTAATCCCGATTACCAAAATCTCAAAGACCAAGAGTTGATGGCGGCGTTAACCGAAGACCTGTTGAACAATTCCGATGTTGATTACGATGATTGGGATGGCAGTACCTTTGCGAAATATGAGGCTGTGGTGTCTTTTAAGGTTCAAAACCCGCGGACGGGAGACATGGTATTAATCGAAGCGCCTTTAGAGCGTGTCAGCATGATACGCAGCCGCACCAGCAGCACGCCTTTGCTTCGCCCTACCGTAAAAATGTCGCTCACCATTGCAGACCAAGAGCTAAAAACCGACGTTAACCTGACCGACAGAAGCCACTTCTCTGCGCCAGTGCTGATTGGTAAAACCTTCCTTGCGGATAACGCGCTGGTGTTTGCAGGTTATGACTATTTACAAGAGCAAGAGAACGCGACCGTTGTTGGCCGAAAAGAGGTGGTGTCTATCTCTGGAATGGCGATGAACGCGACCTTCTCATTAAAAAATCGCTACAGCATCCTTCATGCAAAAGACATCGATATAGATAAGAAGAACAGTGAAGTGACGTTTGATATGTTCGACAACGACGGCAAGCAAAAAGAGATGACATTGCCGTTGGTTCGTATGTTAAGCGTGAGCGGTAAGAAGAGACCTTTGGTGTATGTGCCTGTTCAACTCGATGAAAACACGACTAAAGACGTTCTGGTGTACCTACGTGAGCGCTCGAGTAGTGAGTCGCAGTTGAGATTTGGAACCAACACCGCCAGCGAACTCTTCATGATTGACACCAGTGCTGAGAATATTTTATTAGAAGGTTCAGAGAACTTTAGTGATGTGGCTGAGTCTGGTGAGCCTATGATTATCTCGCCGGAAGAGGACATCACCCTAGATGACTTCCCGCTTAAGGCTGTGGCTTCTTTCACTGTCAATACACCTTTGCTGAAGGTCGACAGTTTTGAAATGACAGGTAAAGGCAAAGATGCTTCCGTTGAATTTTATCTTACGGATGTAAATGGTGAGAAGCAGAAGGTGACCAAGCCAATTATTAAGAAGCTTAAAGTCGGGGATGATACTCGCCCTGTTGTAAGTGGTGAGTTTGCGGTGTCTGGAAAAGTGCGTACGCAAGAGTTCGCCATCGACGTGCTCAATACAAATGAGAAAGAAGCGTACTTTATTTTAGGCAAGAAGATGGCAAAAGAGGGCGTTTACGTTAATACGCGTTCTGATTACCTTCTGAAAGCCGAACCACTGTTTAAAGTTGGGCATATTGAAGTAGTAGAAGTGAACGGCATGAAGTTCCCGGCCAAGCTCGACACTGGTGCGGATGTAAGCTCAATGAACGCAGTCAACATCAAACGATTTAAGAAAGATGGCCAAGACATGGTGAGCTTTACCTATCAAAACAACCAAGGCGATAAGCAAGATTTCACCAAGCCAGTGATTGATGTAATGCGTATCAAAGCCAAGAAAGGCGAGAAGGTGAACATTCGCCCTGTGGTAGAAATGAAGGTTAAGCTCGGAGACCTAGAGAAAGAGGTGAGGGTAAACCTTCAAGACCGTTCTCGCTTCGAATACAGCATGATCCTAGGTAAGAACTTCTTGAAGCACGGCGCAGTAGTGAGCAGCGATGAAGATTACTTGTTAGGTGATATGGAGTAACCCCTAAACTTATCTAAGTTCGTAGCAGAACAGATCTAAACAGCCACACATTTCATTAATGGGATGTGTGGCTTTTTGTTGATTGTTAATTGTTGCCGTGACAATATTTCAAGTAATCGTTTGTTTTTACTCAAGAGACAGATCGACTAGACTACAATGAAGTGGAATTCACTTTAATTTTTAAAACATCGTATTCGGCAGGCGAGTAAATCGTGCTGTCGGATCGAGAGAGAGAGCATGTCAAAAGCAGAAAAATCTTCGCGTAAGCTTAGTTTAATTATTATTTCGGTTATTTTAGTAGTGTGGCTTTACAGTTTGTGGGCCGACCGCGTCACACCAATGACGGGGATCGCCCGTGTTCACTCTTATATTGTGCGTATTGCTCCTGAAGTTTCTGGCAATATCACGTCTGTGCAAACTGAAAATAATCAGGTCGTTGAAACGAACCAAGTGTTGTTTGAAATTGATGCTCGAAACTATCAGATCAGTTTGCGTTCCGCTGAAGCGAATCTTGCTCAAGTAGGCCAAAATATTGGCGCAAGCACAGCGGCGGTTAACGTTGCACAAGCGAAAGTGACCGAGGCGGTTGCGGCTCGGGATAATTCTCGAGAGCAAGCGAGTCGAGTGAGTGAACTCGCCAGTAAAGGGCTGGTTAGCCGCTCTGAATTAGACAACGCCATAGAGAATCGTGATCGTGCTGAAGCCTCATTGAAAGCCGCAGAAGCCTCTTTGGTTCAGGCAAAACAAGCGTTAGGGCCAGAAGGGAGTGATAATCCACAAGTGTTGGCGGCGATTGCAGCCCTTGAGCAGGCTCAGCTCAACTTACAGAAAACCCAAGTGATGGCTCCTTCTCATGGCGTGGTGAGTAACCTACAACTGACGGTAGGCCAGCGAGCAACCGCAGGCTCACCTGTTTTGACCTTTGTTGATCCGCGAGAGGTGTGGATATCTGCGTTATACAGAGAAAACTCGCTAGAGCATATACAAGTCGGGCAAAGAGTTGAGATCGTATTGGATGCGTTACCGGGGCGAGTGCTATACGGCACGGTTGATAGCATTGGTTGGGGAACGGGTGGCAGCAATAGCACTGACCAAGAGACTGGCTTTTTAAATTCAGACACCAATTCTATTGCCGCGCAGCGCTACCCAGTCAATATTGTGTTTGATCATGGTGAGGTTCCAAGCAACATTCGTTTTGGTTCACAAGCCACAGTGGCTGTCATGACAGAGCAAAGTACCCCAGGTGAGTGGCTTGCTCAGCTTTGGATGAGAATTCTAAGCGTGTGGACTTATGTTTCATAGCTCAGCTAACTCCATTATTCGATTGGTGTTACTGCCGCTTTCGCTATTGTTCTACCATCAACAAAGTGGGCAGATGCTCGCTGTTTTGTCGCCCATATTTGTTGTGATGTTCATGACATTGATGCCATCCAAACCACCGATTAATTTAATATTAAAGGTGATTGTTGCATTAATCTTAATCAGCTTTGGTGTGGTGTTTTTTGGTAGTGTATTGGTCGACTCGCCAACCGGTTTTGTCCTCTATTGCTGGCTATTGCTGTTCTGGAGTTATCAGCGTAGCCATCAGAATACAAAAGATATCATCGCGACACTGACCATTATCGTGGTCATCGTGATGGTGGTGGTCAACAAGCAGATGCATCTCCCAATGGCGGGATTGCCCCTATTGTTCTTTGAAAAGCTGGTGATAGCTTTGATCGTCACTTACTTGGGGTTCTGGTTGTTCCCGGGGGATGAAGTGAATGTCCTTCCGACTGCGGCCGTTTCCGATGCGCCCACTACTGGTGACTATATCATGGTTGCATTTAAAGCGACCGCGGTTGTGGTTGTGCTGGCGATTTTGGTAGGAAATTCGGTGTCACAAACGATGTTGATTGCGATTACGCTTGGCAGTATGTTGAAAAGCCCATCGAATCACGACCACCGTACATTCAGCCGAAACAAGCTTGTCACCACTGGCGTTGGCATTCTGTTTACGTTACCTGTGATGATCATGATGGTGTCAGGCGCTCCAATCTTGGTTATTTATGGCGTGAGTTTGGTGTGTGGTTTGCAACTTGCGTGTTTTGCTATCAGGCGGCAGGCGAATCTGACGATTTATCAGCTCTTGTTTACTAATTTTACGACCTTGGCTTATCAGATCATCAGCCACCCAGGATCTGCGTCCCTCTCGGCACAAATGACACGTCTATTTGCCATTGTTTGTGCAGTCATGGTTGGCGCAGTGGTACTGGGCTTTCTCAGCAGTAATACTAATCATAGTCATACCGATCACAGTAAGTGATTAATATTTATA
>NZ_JBFRTQ010000143.1:0-5210 GCF_041474195.1 Vibrio sp. 10N.222.52.C3
GGCCGCCCTGCTATCTAGTATGAAGCAGGGCGGCCTTTTCGGTTTTAGAGAGTCAGGCATCAACGAGAGTTAACGTACGTGACTCTCGTTGATAAGTTCTACGTTACGCTGGTGCTATAAGTAACTCTGTACGATGTCGTCAAGCTGTCCATCGTCTTTCATTTGGTCTAGGCGTTGGTTGATGAAGCTTTGCAGCTTAGGATCCATCTCAGGGTCAAACGCCAAATGGATAGGGTAGTTATTGATGACAGAACCAAACTCTTGCATCTGGTAATCATCAATACTCAGTTTTTGTTCGTTTAGGTTGTATTTGATTCGTGATTCCATTTCCACAAACACGGTGTCGCCAGGTGCTCGGTTCAGGACACGAAACGCAGCAGTGTAATCTTTTACTCGAATCTCGTTGAGCTTGCCCTGTTGGATATAAGGTTCCAAGTTCGGATACTCAAATCCTTTCAGCAATACTACGGCTTTCCCATCGAGATCATCGATTGTATTGAACTCAAATGGCTTTTTACCGCTGCTGAGTAATACGTGTTTTACATTGTAAATCGGGTCTTCAGATAGGTTCGCAGATTGAATATTCCCCCAACTAGGGCTGCCATAGGTAACCCAGTTTGGATTCTCTCTCGCATCGAGCTTGTCGATCATTCGATTAAAAGGGTAGGTGTGGTAGTTGATCTCATATTGGCTGTCATCAAACACGGCTTCCACAATATCTGAAACAATTCCTCTGTGAGATGACCCGTCAGTTTCGATTTGAAAAGGTTGCGCTTGGCTCGCAATAATGTAGTAGTGAAGAGGTTCGTTTGCAGAAGCATAACTGCTTGAAAACAAACTGACTATGGATGCAACGATAAGATGTTTTTTCATAACCTTCCCTAGTTATTTGATGAATGACTACTATTATACTAGTTGAGTAATTGTAGTTTGCTAGGATAACAATAATGGTAATTTGTGTATGGTGACAAAAGGAAAACGCTACGTTGGACTCTCCCGACAGTTGATCGGGATGATAATAGCGATCAGTACCTTATTCACAGTTATAGTGACAGGTCTCGGGTTGTATGTAGAGTACCAAAGTCGAGTTTCTTTTATCAGCTCTCAGATCGAGCAGGTCAAGGCTGGCTACCTTTCTGGTTTAACGGCAAGTTTGTGGGTTGAAGATCGAGAGCAATTGTTTGTGCAAGCCGAAGGCATCTCTCGCCTCCCTTCGGTCAGTTACCTTCTTATCGAAAGTCCCGATGAAAAAATTCTAGAGTTAGGTCAAAAGACCGAAGGCCAATCTTATTCTCAGTCTTGGGAAATGGTGCACCAGATGGGCGGCACAGACTTCCCGTTGGCGACGCTCACGGTGCAATCAGACTTGAGCATGATCCTAGATGACTTTGAAGAACGAGTGTTATTGTTGCTCGCCTTCGAAGCCGTTAAAATCTTCTTGTTGTCTCTCGTATGTTTAACCATCGTCTATCGTCTTGTCGTAAAACGTTTGATGACTATGTCTTCCCAAATCAACCAACAACAGGTCGAAGACAACAAACCGCGCTTTATAACGCCAACTCACTCTACTTACAAAGATGAGATATCGACTCTAGAGAGTAGCTATAACCGATCGGTAGAACGTATTCGTCAACAATATCAAGAGCTGGAAAAAGCTAAAGATGTTGCTGAGGTGGCCAACCGCAATAAAAGTGAATTTCTTGCCAATATGAGTCACGAAATCCGTACACCAATGAATGGGATTATCGGGTTGTCGTCTTTGCTCTCTGAAATGGATATGCCGAAAGAGCAAAAAGAGTACATCAACATGCTCAACACCTCTTCGCTTACGTTGCTCGACTTAATCAACGACATTCTCGATTACTCGAAGATCGAAGCGGGGCGACTAGAGCTTCAGCAAGAGCCGATGAAAATGATGGGCATTGCGGCCGACGTTGAATCAACCTTTCGAGTGAAAGCCGAACAGAAAGGGCTTCGATTCCAATTAGCGATCGACCCTAAGATCCCAACCATGGTGATTGGCGACGGTACACAACTAAGACAAGTCCTAAATAACTTAGTAGGTAACGCGATTAAATTTACCGAGCATGGCCACGTCACGCTCTCGCTTCGTTTGGAAGAGGTGGTTGAGCCTGAGCAAAAACTCAGAGTGAGGTTCGAGGTTGTCGACAGCGGTATCGGTATTGCAGAAGACAAACAGAAATCGGTGTTCGATAAGTTTCAACAAGCCGACGGCAGTACCACACGTATTTATGGAGGCACAGGGCTTGGTCTAACAATATGCGAGAAGATAGTGACATTGATGGGCAGCAAGCTTGAACTCACCAGTGTTGAAGGTAAAGGCAGTACCTTCTATTTTACGGCTGACTTTGACCCGTGTTTAGAAGCCGATGAAAGCAATATCGATTTCAATAAGGTTTCGGTTCTGCTTGTGGATGATAGCCAGCTGAACATGCGTATAACGTCTACACAGCTTCAATCCTTTGGCGTTAAGTCTGAGTGCTGTGAAACGGCAAACCAAGCGTTAGAGTTGGTTTCAGAGTCTGTGGCTCAGTCATCACCTTATGATCTCGTTCTGATAGACAAAGTAATGCCGTCCGTTGATGGCTTTCAACTGGCGAGAAGCTTAGTTGAACGCTTTGGTAGCGAGTGTCCCAAGTTAGTGATGATCTCTGCTGACCCTAGAAAGCAAGATGAAGCTCGTGCTAAACAAGTCGGTTTTGTTGCCTACATTGCGCGTCCTTACCAAGATAATCAGCTTAAATGGACCATCAGTGAGGTACTCGCGAGAGCGGCTGATACTTCAGTCTTTACCTATCCGAACAGAGGAGAGGTTGCGTTTAAAGACAATGAAACTGTGCCGTTAAGTAAACCTGCAGCGGTTGTTAAAGATGCTCCCATTGTCTCTGTAAACGCCACACCAGCCGATAAACAAGCTCCAATTCAAGCAGAGTCAAAACCTGTCGCAGTTGCCGGAGAATTTAGTGGTACAGTTTTAGTTGTTGAAGACTCGCGAGTAAACCAACAAGTCGCCAAGATGATGCTCAAGAAGCTTGGCTTTGAGGTTGATATTGCCGACAACGGTGAAATTGGTGTCGAGAAATTCAAAGTCAACGAATACGAGATGATTTTTATGGATTGTCAGATGCCGGTTCTCGATGGCTTCGAAGCGACCAAGCAGATCCGAGCGCTCGAAGAAGGGGCTGCAAAGCATATTCCAATCATTGCGCTGACGGCCAACGTCGTGCAGCGAGACAAGCATTTGTGCTTCGATGTAGGCATGGATGAGTTTTTACCTAAACCGGTTAACCAAGGCAAACTGAGAGAGATCGTAGCGAGTTTTTTATCTAAAGAAACCGATTCGACCAAAGAAGAAGATGAGCAAAAGATTGTTTAGTTAGTGCCTCATTAAACGTAACCGTTGAAAATAAAAACTCCGTCAGAATTTGTCGGAGTTTTTGTATGTTAGCTTTTTCTTCCCAAACCTAAACTTAAGCCTAAAACTATACAAATGGCCATGTGGCGCTAACCAATACTATCAATATGAATCACCACAGAGTCCGGTCGCCAGTACTCCAACTCGCAGTCCATTAGCTCACCGTCTTGTTTGTAGTTCACTCGGCAGATCTTCAAAACAGGCTGGCCCTCTGCCAAATTCAGCGCCTTGGCGACATGAGCAGGGGCAGAAGTGGGAATCACATCAAAACGCGAGCGTTGGGTCTCGTAGCCGTATTTTTCTCGGTAGATGCCTGTTAGTGACATGGTGAGGTTTTCCGACAAGACACCATCAAATAAGGGCGCTTTCAGTACATTTTCAACAAACAGCACTGCTCTACCATCAATAAAACGCAAGCGCTCAATCACGTGTATTGGCGTTATCTGCTCTATCTCTAATGCTTTGGCGTAATCGCCTGTCGCCATCTCTGTACGGGTGCTGAGCAGTCTGGTTTCTGCTATGCGGTGTTGTTCACGAATCATTTGATGAAAGTGAGAACGTGACAATGGGTTATAGCGAACACGTTCGGGTGACACATACCAGCCTCGGCGCTCTTCTCGGTATATCAAACCTTCGGTTTCTAATGAGACCAACGCATCTTTGAGCGTAATTCGTGTGGTTGAAAACAGCTCGCTGAGCTCTCTTTCGGATGGCAGTTTTTGCCCTTCAATGAAGATACCTGATTGAAGCTGCTCTCGAATACTCGCCTTAATTCTTCCTAACTGTGTCCCTGATTGCCCGGTGCCCAATGTTCTCATTACTGATCTAGTCCATAAGTTCGTGTGCTTAATAAGGTAAACCATGGAGTTAACAGGAATGTGACAGTAAACAATGGCTTATTGTCATATGAGTGAAATATAACTGCCACGTAAATGCACTCGAACTGTCAAATAACTTACGGCAAACCGTCACATTCCGGCTATAGCATACAAAACGAACTTACTGACCTAGTCCAGAAGGATAGAGACAATGAAAACTTTGCTTAGCCGTTCAACTGTATCGCCAGCTAAATTAATCGGTTCACCTGCAAAATTGATAGGCACAACCGCTAAATTGATTGGTGTAACAGGACTTACGGCAACACTTTCAATGCCAGCGATGGCGAAGGATGCTGATCTTGAGTCACTGATTGAAGCCGCTCAAAAAGAGGGGGCAGTTTACAGTGTGGGTATGCCAGACAGTTGGGCAAACTGGAAAGGCACATGGACTGACCTGAAAGCAAACTACGGTTTGAAGCATCAGGATACCGATATGAGCTCGGCTCAGGAGATCTCGAAATTTGAAGCAGAGAAGAAAAACGCAACCGCTGATATTGGTGATGTGGGTTTCGCATTCGCACGTGTGGCAGTGAAGAAAAACGTCACTCAGCCATACAAACCAACCACTTGGAATGACATTCCAGACTGGGCAAAAGACAAAGATGGTCACTGGGCTCTGGCTTACACAGGTACTATCTCGTTCATTTCAAACAACAACCTTGTTGAAGATGCGCCGAAAACTTGGAGTGACCTACTAGAAGGCGACTACAAAGTCACAGTGGGCGATGTCGGCGTAGCCGCGCAAGCAAACAACGCGATTTTAGCGGCAGCATTTGCTAATGGCGGTGACGAGTCGAACCTGAAACCAGCGATTAAATTCTTTGGTGAACTAGCGAAGCAAGGCCGTCTATCTTACACAGATCCAAGCATTGCGAACCTTGAAAAAGGCGAAGTGG
>NZ_JBFRTQ010000143.1:5906-10681 GCF_041474195.1 Vibrio sp. 10N.222.52.C3
CTTGAAAAAGGCGAAGTGGAAGTAGCAATCATGTGGGACTTCAACGCACTGAACTACCGCGACAAGATTGACCGTGAGCGCTTTACCGTAAGCATCCCGCAAGATGGATCAGTGATTTCTGGTTACACCACCATCATTAACAAATACGCACAAAACCCGAACGCTGCGAAGTTGGCTCGTGAATACATCTTCAGCGACCAAGGCCAAATCAACCTAGCAGAAGGTTACGCACGCCCAATCCGCAGCAACATTACGCTACCTCAATCAGTACAAGACAAGCTGATCTCGAACGATGAATACAGCAACGTGCACCCAGTATCTGACTTCTCAGCATGGGAAAAATCAGCACGCCGCCTGCCACGTCAATGGCAAGAAAGCGTATTGATTCACCAGCAATAACCCCGCTTAACACGCCACCTGTACGGGTGGCTTATAGAAACAAGCAATAGAGAATAGACCATGAGCAATAAGGTTATCCTTGTTGTTCTAGATGGACTGAACTATCAGGTAGCCCGTGATTGCATGGGCTACCTGAACGGCCTTCTAGAACTTAGTGACTCGAAAAACAGTAATCACAGCGTTTCCCAAAATCAACAAGGCGATTCGCAAGTCATGAGCACGCAAAAAAACAAGCTGCGCGCCACGCTTTACCCTGTGCAATGTGAGCTGCCATCTATGTCACGCCCGCTGTATGAGTGCATTTTAACTGGGGTTCGCCCTGTCGAAAGTGGCATCGTTAACAACCAAATCGTGCGTTTATCGAATCACGAGTCGATCTTTAGCTTGGCTAAATCGCAGGGCAAAGTGACGGCTGCTGCGGCATATCATTGGGTGAGTGAGCTGTATAACCGAGCGCCGTTTGACGCTGTGCGTGACCGTTTTACCAACGATGAAACCATGAACATTCAACACGGCTGTTTCTACCATTGGGACCACTACCCAGATGAAGCCTTGTTCTTGGATGCAGAGCACTTGCGCGTGACTCATCAGCCTGATTTTTTACTGATTCACCCAATGAACATTGACGACATGGGACACAAGCATGGGCTGGATTCTCGCCAGTACCGTAATAGTGCTCGTGGCGCGGATATTTACCTATCAAACTATCTTGAGAAATGGGTAGACGATGGTTATCAAGTGATCATCACCAGTGACCACGGCATGAACAATGACTTGTCTCACGGTGGCATTCTGCCTGAAGAGCGTGAAGTGCCATTCTTTGTGATTGGCGATAAGTTCACACACCAAGCCTGTTCAGTGAAACAGACCGATATCTGCGGCAGCGTCTGTCAGTTACTCAACCTTGAACACGA
Source organism: Vibrio sp. 10N.222.52.C3 (assembly GCF_041474195.1). Classification (NCBI taxonomy): domain Bacteria; kingdom Pseudomonadati; phylum Pseudomonadota; class Gammaproteobacteria; order Vibrionales; family Vibrionaceae; genus Vibrio; species Vibrio sp. 10N.222.52.C3. Next base: position 7,220 of record NZ_JBFRTQ010000143.1, read on the forward strand.
TAAATCTTACACTCAGGAATTGTTGGCCTTATGAGCAGTTCTGTAATTACGCAGAGCGATGGCTCTGCGCTTCAACCCAAAACCAAATCTTTGTTTCAACGCTTCAAGCCCGCTTTGTGGCTTGCGCCTTTCGCGCTGTTTTTCTATCTGTTCCAACTGGCACCTATGGTTTGGGTGCTGATCAACAGCTTCTTCTACGACGATGAGCTCTCTCTCGAAAACTATTCTGAAATATTCGATTCTGCCTTCATGATGCAGGCCTTCGGTAACAGTTTATGGCTGTCGATTTGGTCGAGCATTGTTGGTTTAGCGATCGCGACTCTGCTCGTTTCTTCACTGCGCCGCGTTGATTCTAAAATCCGCGATGCGGTGATTGCTTTCACCAACATGAGCAGCAACTTCTCTGGTGTGCCTCTGTCGTTCGCATTCATCATCATCTTGGGCACCAATGGTGCGATTACCTTATTGCTCAAGCAGTATGGATTGCTGGGTGATTTCGACCTTTACGGCAAGTGGGGCTTGCTGGCGATTTACATCTACTTCCAGATCCCATTGGCGGTGTTGTTGCTCTATCCAGCGTTTGATGCTCTGAGTGACGACTGGCAAGCCGCTTCGGCACTGCTTGGCGCGAAAACTTGGCAATACTGGACCAAAATCGCGCTGCCTGTGTTATCTCCGGCTTTGTTCGGCACCTTTATCATCTTGATTGCTAACGCGATTGGCGCCTACGCAAGTGTGTATGCGTTGACCTCGGGCAACTACAACGTGATTACGATTCGAATTGCGAGCTTGGTATCGGGCGACTTGTTCCTAGAACCAAACCTAGCCGCGGCAATTTCTGTGATTCTGATGGCGATGCTGGCCTTCATCACAGTGATTAACCAATGGCTGATCAGTAAAAGCTACGCAGGGAAGAGAAAGTAATGAACACCGTAAATACTCGCTTTCATAAAACGGTTGTCTATTCGATTGTCGGCATCATGATGATCCCGATCTTAGCGACCTTTATTTACTCGATCTCTTCTCGTTGGGGCGCAACGATCCTGCCGGATGGCTTCACGTTAGATTGGTATATCAACCTGCTGACCGATCCTCGCTTCTTACAAGCTTTTGGTCGTTCACTGTTTATCTGTGTGGCAGCACTGTCATTGAGTGTGGTGTTGGTCTTGCCTGCGATTTTCGTGGTGTTTTACTATTTCCCGAAACTCGACAAGGTGATGAATATCCTGATCTTATTGCCATTCGCTGTGCCACCCGTGGTGTCGTCGGTTGGCTTGCTTCAGCTATATGCCGATAGTGAAATTTCCTTGATAGGCACACCGTGGATCTTGATTGGTACTTACTTCACCATCGCGTTGCCATTCATGTATCGCGCGATTGCCAACAGCTTTGAAGCGATTAACCTGCACGATTTGATGGACGCGGCACATCTGCTTGGCGCAAGTACCACCAAGGCGTTCTTATTGATTATTCTGCCAAACCTTAAGAAAGGCTTAATGGCGTCACTGTTCTTGTCGTTCTCGTTCCTATTGGGCGAGTTCGTGTTCGCCAACATCTTGGTGGGTACACGTTACGAGACACTGCAAATCTACCTATACAACATGCGTCAAACCAGCGGCCACTTCACGTCAGCCCTAGTGATGACGTACTTCCTGTTTATTTTCTTACTGACTTGGTTGGCAAGTCGTTTCAGCCAGGGAACAAAATAATGAGCTATGTAAATGCGAAAAACTTCACCAAGCGCTTTGGTGACAACACGGTGTTTGAAGATATTGAATTTTCAATCGAGAAGGGCGAATTCATTACTCTGCTTGGCCCAAGTGGCTGTGGTAAATCGACTCTGCTGCGCAGCTTGGCTGGCCTAAACCCTGTCGATGGTGGCGAAATCTGGGTTAATGGTGAAGAGATTACTCACCAAGTACCGCAACAACGTGGCATCGGCATGGTGTTTCAATCTTATGCCCTGTTCCCGAACATGACGGTTGAAGGCAACATTGCGTTTGGACTCAAGATGAAAAAGCTTGCTGCTGACGAGATTAAACGTGAAGTCGCGAAAGTGATTGGGCTGGTGGACTTAACGGGCAAAGAAAAGTTCTATCCGCATCAGTTATCGGGCGGTCAGCGTCAGCGTGTGGCTTTGGCAAGAGCCTTGGTGGTGAAGCCACGTATTTTGCTGTTGGATGAGCCGCTTTCAGCGCTGGATGCGAAGATCCGTAAACATCTGCGCCAACAGATCCGAGACATCCAAAAAGAGATGAACCTGACCACGATCTTCGTGACCCACGATCAGGAAGAAGCGATGATCATGTCTGACCGTATCTTCCTGATGAACAAAGGCGAGATCGTCCAAGCCGGTACGCCTGAAGAGATCTACACTCAACCTGCCAATGAATTTGTGGCTGGGTTCATGGGGCACTACAATCTGGTGCAAGCAAACAAGGCTAAGCAGTTGTTCAATATTGAAACCGAATGGAAAGTGGCGATTCGACCTGAATCTATCTATGTTAAGGAGCAAGGTCGACAGTATGGCGAGCATATCTCCGCGCCGAAAACGGGCACCATTCGTAACCACCAGCTCTTGGGTAACGTGATTCGCTACCAAGTGGACGTTGATGAGTGTGAATTAACGGTCGACCTACTCAACCGCTCCTCTGAACGACTGTTGGCAAACGGCAGCCAACTTGAACTCCTGTTTAACCTTAACGAAATTCAACCTGTGAGAGCCTAAGATGTTCAAACCTTTGTATGTATTTGATATGGACGAAACGCTGATCAATGCCGATGCCGCGATGCTCTGGAATGAATTCTTGGTTGAAAAGGGCATTGCCACTGCGCCCAACTTTATTGATGAAGATAAACGCTTAATGGGCCTGTATTCGGAAGGTAAGCTGAACATGGAAGATTACCTCACGTTCGCTATGCAGCCACTCGCGGAAATGCCAACAGAGCAAGTCACCGCCTTGGTGGAAGAGTGTGTTGAGCAGCATATTTTACCTAGGCAGTTTAAACAGTCGAAACCTTTGATTGAGCAGCTAGAGAATGATGATATCGATATGTTGATCATCTCTGCCAGCGTGACTTTCTTAGTAGAAGCGGTCGGCCGTAAGATTGGTATCGAGAATGCACTCGGTATTGATTTGGTCGAGAACCAAGGTCGTTTCACGTCTCAGATCTCAGGTGTACCAAGCTACCGTGAAGGCAAAGTGACGCGTTTAAAAGAGTGGTTAGATAAGCAAGAAACCAATTACTCAGACATCCACTTTTATACCGATTCAATCAATGACTTACCTTTGTGTGAACACGCTGATTTTGCCTATTTGGTGAATCCGTGCCCGCGTTTGAAAGCGTTAGCCGATCAACCGAATTGGTCGATTCTCAACTGGGGCTAACGCTGATCCCATCTTTGAATTATGTTCGCTTTAGAACGAAAAAAGCCGTTGATGTGAACTGACCCCCAATAGT
>NZ_JBFRTQ010000144.1:0-14502 GCF_041474195.1 Vibrio sp. 10N.222.52.C3
TAATGCCGTTCACTTAAGAGTGAACGGCATTTTTGTTCTTAGCATACCGTTGTGGTCTGGGTTTAACTCTTCTAGGGAATGTCCTTTCCCTTCGCCCTTCAAGTATTAAGCTTTCAGCCATGTTGTGGAACCCCTTTAGCTGACGAGGTATTGCGCCTGGTGTTGAATAAGGTAAGCCTACAAGTAACGCTGATACATGAGCTAACGTGCCGTTAAAACTCAGTTGATAAGGAAGGTAATTTCCCTTTAAATTGAAGCAGAGCTCGACCATCTGATATCGGATTAAATTGTAAGTAAGCAAGATGCCCCATAACTCCTGCTTGACCAGCTCTGGTAAACGACTTCGCAGCGTAAGACGGTTTCCAAGCATGTATTGTTTTTGCTCTCGGTAGCCCAGCTCTATTTCCCAACGATGCTCATAAAGGCCTGCAATATCTTTTGATGGGTAACGCAGGGAGTCCGTCATGGAGGTTAATACTTGGTAGTCTTTTCCTTTAATTTTACGAGTGACAAGTCGAGCGGTTATCGACTTTGGTAAATCAGGCCATAGCTTTCTAGCTCTTGGATTACTGTGTAATTGAACAAGTTTGTCATTTCGCCCTAAAGATTGAACAATGTCATATTGTGTATTTTTCTTGAGGGGGATAAGCCAATGGCGCTCTGAGCCAGAGTCTTGCCATTTATGTAATAAACCTAAAGAATAGAACCCCTTATCGAACATTGTTACGCTATGGTTTGGTGTTGTTTCTATCAGTTTTTCAGCTAATATCATTTCGTTTGTATTGTAATTATCAAATGCACTGGCCGTAATAATGTGACTGCTTAGTTCCATTTGGCAGACCATTCTCACTTGCGGATATTGCGTCCCTTTTTGTCGAGAAAATGCCTTTTCATTTTGCGGGTTATCGGGCGTTCGCCAAACAACGCCATCGACGCCAAGCAGCGTTAATCCATTCCATTGGGGTAACTTTGCACTGTTTAACCATGACGTAGTCATTCGCTCAAAGACCGCTTTAATTGCGTCTTCACCCAACGTCTTTCGACGTTGAGTTAACGCACTCGGTGCGACAAAAGCTTTACCTGTACGGTCGACAATATCAAGTTGGTTCACTAAATCTTTCATGGATTTACTGTTATAGATAGCCATTCCAACAAGCAGCCACACCATGGATTCTAAAGTTAATTTCCTCTTTCTCATCGTGACAGTATCAGTAAGAGAATAGGCTTCGTCGATGAGTTCAATTGGAAGCAAGTCAGACAAAGTCTCAACGCTGCTAGGTTTCCAATCATTAATTATGTTTAGAGCTTGAGAAACATCCATAAAAAAATCCAAGTGCATTAAATACACTTGGATTTTGACAGCTCTGAAGGATCCTTCAACCGATCGCTTTGGCTTTAACTGATCGGCATTACAGCCAAGTGCTGGGTTTTCTTTTTCCTGCTTAAGCTATATCTTTAAGTCAGAGTGACATTCCAATTTACTCTATTTTTTGGCTTGTTTATTGCAAGTTTACCCACGAGTAACCTGTAAAAGCATTGATAGACCGCCTTGTTTCAAAAGTTGGTATATATATTGCTTTGGTTATTTCATAACAGTCAGTTCTTGAGTTGAGGTTTACATGGCTATTTCTTTTGACAATGCTTTGGGCATTCACCAGCACACAGTTGGTGTGCGTGAGCGTAACGCTGAGGTGCTTTCCACCAATATCGCGCAAGCAAACACGCCTGGGTATAAAGCAAAGGGATTAGACTTTAAGAAATCACTGCAAGCGGCAAGTTCTGGGGCAAGCATTGGTCTTAGCCGTACAGATGGTCGGCACATTTCTGCCTCAACAACGGTGAACGGGGAAACGAAGTATCGCATTCCTACCCAACCTGATACAGGAGATGGCAACACGGTTGATTTGGATTTGGAAAGAAACCTTTTCATGCAAAACCAAATTAGGCATCAAGCCTCTCTCGACTTCTTAGGAAGTAAGTTCAAGAATTTAACTAAAGCGATTAAAGGGGAATAATTAGATGAGTTTATTCAATGTATTCAATGTGACTGGTTCTGCGATGAGTGCTGAATCTGTTCGTCTAAATACGACCTCGAGCAACCTTGCGAACGCGGACAGTGTAAGTAGTTCTGCTGAAGAAACTTACAAGGCTCGTCACGCAGTGTTCGGCGCTGAGTTAAATAAAGCACGCAACAGTGGTCACACTGTGCCTGTGAAAGTATTAGGTATTGTGGAAAGCGATAAGCCGCTAAGCGCGGAGTACAACCCGGATCACCCATTAGCGAACAACGAAGGCTATATCTACAAGCCTAATGTCAACGTTATGGAAGAAATGGCAAACATGATTTCGGCATCACGTGCGTACCAAACAAACGTACAGGTTGCTGACTCGAGTAAACAAATGCTGCTGCGTACGCTGCAGATGGGTCAATAAGGATAAGGAGGTAGCACATGGCTGGAATCAACAACAATGTTGGTCAAAGCGGCTTGTCCTATGTTGACCAGCTGAAGAGTCTTCAAGATGGCGCTAAAAAGCCCGACGAAACAACAGGTAAGCAGGATCTTAAACAAGAAGACTTCTTATCTTTGTTGACTAAGCAACTAGCACAACAAGACCCTTTCAAGCCGGTTAGCAATGACCAGATGATTGCGCAAATGGCTTCATTTGCGACCGTAGATGGCATTGGCAAAATGAATACACAGTTTGAAAGCTTGAATTCATCAATGACCTCTAACCAAGCTCTTCAGGCCTCCTCTTTAGTTGGGCGTGATGTATTGGTTCCTGGTGCGGCAGGTGTAAAACCCGGTGATGGCGGTATGGCGGCAATGGTTAAGCTTCCTCAGGCAATGGACAATGTAATGGTCCGTGTTGAGAACGAAGTTGGCCAATTGGTTCGCACATTTGATATCGGCTCTAAACCATCTGGTGATACACGTGTTGAATGGGACGGAAAAGACGAAGACGGTAACCCATTGCCGGCCGGTAAATACAACGTGAAAGCGTCGGGTTTGCTGGATGGCGAGAACACAGAGTTCCAAGTTTCCAGTTATGCGAACGTGAACAGTGTGCTTCTTGGTAAGGGCGATGGCAACGTACTACTCAATCTGGCTGGTTTCACATCGCCAGTACGACTTGCTGAAGTACTAGAAGTTGGTAAAGCGTAGCTCTTTATTGAGTGACTATGCTAGCTAGATAGATTAGGAGAATAATGGAATGTCATATGTAGCTTTAAGCGGCCTATCCGCTGCACAATTAGACCTGAATACAACCAGTAACAACATTGCGAACGCGAACACATTTGGCTTTAAAGAGTCTCGTGCCGAGTTTGGTGATGTTTACTCAAGCTCGTTGTTCACTAACGCAAAAACGACGGCAGGTGGCGGTGCGCAAGCTAGCCAAGTGGCGCAACAGTTCCACGAAGGTTCAAGTATTTATACGAACAACCCAATGGACTTACGTGTAAGTGGTACAGGTTTCTTTGCAGTATCGAAAGACCGCATGGTGCCAGAGATTAACGAATTAACGCGTAATGGTGCATTTCACCTAAACAAAGACAACTACATGGTTACCGCTAATGATGAGTTTCTTTTAGGTTACGATGTTGATCCAAACTCGGGGGAAGTTCTTTCTTATGCGCCAAAGCCTCTCGACATTCCTGCTGAGTTTGGTAAACCAAAACAGACAGAAAACATTGAAGTAGGGGTTAACCTTCCTGCAAACGGTGATCTTAAAGACCCGGCTGCATTTAACTTCAAAGATGCTGATACTTATAACCGTGCAACGTCTTCGACGGTATACGATTCTATGGGTCAGTCTTACAAGTTAACGACTTACTACCTCAAAGATCAGACTCAACCAAACACTTGGCAAACGTACTACACCATGTCAGATGAGAACGGTGAAAAGCCGGTCAACATTACTGGTGGTGATGCGACGAATGCACAAGGTCATGTTGGTCACACAATGAAGTTCAACAATGACGGTACGTTAGCAAGCCTAAACAATGGTCAGCCGATTAACTCGGAACCACTGGGTGCTGGTGCGAACCCTATTGACTTGAACGGTGCTGATCCAACTCAAGTGCTTAAGTTTGGTTTAGATTCTTCAACTCAGTTTGCCGCTCCGTTTGAATTGACTAAGTTTGATGAAGATGGCGCGACAACAGGTTTCTTAACAAAAATCGATTTCGATGAGTACGGCAGTGTTCTAGGTACTTATTCAAATGGTGAAAACGTGATGCTTGGCCGTGTAGGCTTGGTTCGTGTACCAAATGAGCAAGGTCTGGATAAGAAAGGCGGTACTCAATGGGATTCTACCAACGACTCTGGTGACAAGATCTGGGGTGAATCGAACAAAGGTTCATTTGGTAGCATCAACAACGGCTCGCTAGAGCAGTCGAACATCGATATGACTCAAGAACTGGTTGATTTGATTTCTGCTCAACGTAACTTCCAGGCGAACTCGCGTTCTCTAGAAGTACACAACCAGCTACAACAGAATATTCTTCAGATTCGTTAATCGTTTAAAGCGTTTGAATCATCTGCGAATACCCAATTCAATGTTATTGAATTGGGTATTGTTGTTTGTCTTTTTATTTGCCGCCCCTATTGCCGCCCGGTAATGCCACTGGCAACAATTCTTCCTCAATGATCCTTTGATGATCACCCTTCTTGTTCGTTTTCTATTTAAATTATTGATAAATAACAGTTAAAAATATTGGCACAGTGTTTGCTTTATTAGCCCCAGAAGATGATTTTTGGAGCAAAATTATGGATCGCGCACTGTTTCTTGCCATGAGTGGCGCTAAGCAAAATATGCAAGCTTTGCAGCTACGTGCAAACAACCTTGCCAACGTAAGTACAACGGGTTTCCGTGCTGATTTAGCACAGGCACGTTCAATGCAAGCGTATGGCGAAGGCATGCCTACTCGTGTTTTCAGCATGACAGAGCGTCCGGGTCATAATTTCGCTCAGGGTAGTGTGGTTACTACTGGCCGAGATCTAGACGTTACCATTCAAGGTGATGGTTGGATTTCAGTGATGGACAATACTGGCCGTGAAGGTTTAACACGTAACGGTAACCTAAGGGTTGACCAAAACGGTTTACTAACCAACGCAAGCGGTCACTTAGTGCTTGGTGAAAACGATGCACCAATCACGCTGCCAATCCCAATCAGCAAAGTAGAAATTGGTACAGACGGTACGATTTCGGTGATTCCTCAAGGCGCTCCAGCTGAAGAATTGGCCGTGGTTGATCGTATTAAGCTTGTACGTCCAGACAACCAAAGTTTGTTTAAAGACACGAATGGTCTATTCCGTTCGAAAAACCCAGATCAGGCATACGAAGCAGATGCAGCGGTAACGTTGCTAAAAGGTGCTATCGAAGGCAGTAACGTAAATGCCGTAGGTGAAATGACCAGCCTAATTGACTTACAACGTCAGTTTGAAATGCAGGTCAAAATGATGAGCACAGCAGAGGAAATGGACAAGTCGTCTGATTCACTGCTTCGTATGAGCTAATAGAATTTAAAGGACATTGCTATGCATCCAGCATTATGGGTAAGTAAAACGGGTTTAGACGCCCAACAAACCAATATCTCAACGATTTCGAACAACCTTGCCAACGCCTCGACCATTGGTTTTAAAAAGAGCCGCGCGGTATTTGAAGATCTGTTCTACCAGAATATTAATCAACCGGGTGGTCAATCGTCTCAGAATACTGAGCTGCCAAGTGGTTTGATGCTGGGTGCCGGTTCTAAGGTCGTCGCGACTCAAAAAGTGCACACTCACGGTAACGCACAAACGACATCTAACAGCCTAGACATGATGATTGAAGGCGACGGTTTCTTCCAAGTTGAAATGCCAGACGGTGAAACAGGTTACAGCCGCAATGGTCAGTTCACACTGAACGGTGAAGGCGCGATCGTAACGTCGGGCCAAGGTTATCCTCTACAACCAGAAATTGTGATTCCTGAAGACGCGATCTCGGTAACGGTTGGTAACGACGGTGAAGTATCGGTTCGTCTACGTGGCGAGCAAAACAACGTCGTGGTTGGTCAAATTACCATTACTGACTTTGTAAACCCAGGTGGTCTAGAGCCAGTAGGTCAAAACCTTTATTTGCCAACTGGCGCGAGTGGCGACCCACAAGAGGGTGTACCGGGTTTTGATGGCCTGGGTAACATCCGCCAATCGATGCTAGAAACATCGAACGTAAACGTAACCGAAGAGCTGGTAAACATGATTGAAGCTCAGCGTGTATACGAAATGAATTCGAAAGTTATCTCGTCAGTAGACAAGATGATGAGCTTTGTTAACCAACAGCTGTAATTGGTTTATTCGCCGTTTACTTTTTTAATTAATCTATCTGTTTTTGCTAATTGACCCATTTACCACTGCCTGCTGAGAGTATATCGCCATGAAACGTATTTTTTGTTTAGCTTTGTTTATGTCTATGTCGGGATGTGCTGCTCTGGACCCGATCGAGACTCCGGCAGAAGAAAATGCAACCACAGTGGTTGATGCTGTGGAAGGTGATAAGTCGGCGCAAGAGAGCTCTGGCATTATTGACACGCTTCGTGGGCGAACCGATCCAATTGCTGGTGACCCTGCATGGGCGCCAATCAACCCCAAGCAGAAACCAGAGCATTACGCAGCGGCAACGGGCTCACTGTTTAATGTGAGCCACATTGGCAGCATGTATGACGACTCAAAACCGCGTGGTATTGGTGACATAATTACTGTAGCGTTAGATGAGAATACTCGAGCGACCAAAAAAGCCAACGCAGACATGTCTAAGTCGAATGATGCATCAATGGAGCCGCTGGCTGTTGGTGGTCAAGATCTGACGATCGACAAGTACAACTTCTCTTATGATCTGAGTAACACCAATACTTTTGCTGGTGATGCGTCAGCCAACCAAAGTAACAGCATCAGCGGCTACATTACCGTTGAAGTCATCGAAGTATTAGCTAATGGCAACCTAGTGGTTCGTGGTGAGAAGTGGATGACACTGAACACCGGCGATGAGTACATCCGCCTAAGCGGTACCATCCGTCCAGACGATATTGATTTTGAAAATACCATTGCTTCAAACCGTGTTTCTAACGCACGAATTCAGTACTCAGGGACTGGCGTACAGAAAGATATGCAAGAGCCTGGATTCTTGGCACGATTCTTTAATGTATCTCTGTAGAGCTTGATAGGACGACGACATACTGACAGCCTCTATCACTGAGCCACATTTAGCTAAGCTATTATAAATTAAAGCAATACAGACAGGTTACTCAATGAAAAAACTGACACTCGTACTATTCGGCATGCTATTTCTTGCCACCAGTGCCCATGCTGCGCGAATCAAAGACGTGGCAAAAGTGGCGGGTGTTCGTAGTAACCAACTTGTCGGTTATGGTTTGGTCACGGGCTTGCCGGGTACTGGTGAGACAACTCCCTTTACCGATCAAACATTTAACGCAATGCTGCAAAATTTTGGCATCCAATTGCCGCCCGGCACTAAGCCAAAAACCAAAAACGTCGCGGCTGTTATTGTGACTGCTGAACTGCCAGCATTCTCTAAGCAAGGCCAAGCAGTTGACGTAACCGTTTCTTCTATCGGTTCAGCAAAAAGCCTTCGTGGTGGTACCTTGCTACAGACCTTCTTGAAAGGTCTAGACGGTCAAGTGTATGCGGTCGCGCAGGGTAACTTGGTGGTAAGTGGCTTTAGTGCACAAGGTAACGACGGTTCTAAGATTGTCGGTAACAACCCTAACGTTGGTATCATCTCTAGCGGTGCGACGGTTGAACAAGAGATCCCAACGCCATTCGGTCGTGGTGACTACATCACCTTCAACCTAATCCAATCAGATTTCACAACGGCTCAGCGTATGGCTGATGCGGTTAATAATTTCCTAGGCCCACAAATGGCTTCAGCGGTAGACGCAACTTCAGTAAAAGTTCGTGCACCGCGTGAAATCAGCCAGCGTGTAGCATTCTTGTCGGCTATCGAAAACATCGAGTTCGACCCTGCTGAAGGCTCTGCAAAAATCATCGTCAACTCTCGTACAGGTACGATTGTGGTTGGTAAGCACGTTCGCCTAAAAGCGGCGGCGGTCACCCACGGTGGTATGACGGTTGCAATTAAAGAAAATCTAAACGTAAGCCAACCGAATGCATTCTCTGGTGGCCAAACGGTAGTGGTCCCTGATTCTGATATCGAAATCACGGAAGGCGATGGTAAGATGTTCAAATTTGAACCTGGCCTAACGCTGGACGATTTGGTACGCGCAGTCAATGAAGTGGGCGCTGCACCTTCTGATTTAATGGCAATCCTTCAAGCACTGAAACAAGCGGGTGCGATTGAAGGCCAATTGATCATTATCTAAGAAGGGGTAAAGCATGATTAAAAATAACAATGACATCGGCTTTATTCACGATATCGGTAGCCTAGACCGCCTTCGTCAACAAGCGGTAAACGGTGAAGAAGGTAGCGAGAAAGAAGCATTAACCGCGGCGGCAAAACAGTTTGAATCGATTTTCACCTCGATGTTGTTTAAGTCAATGCGCGATGCTAACTCGAGCTTTAAGTCGGATATGTTGAACAGCCAGAACGAGCAGTTCTATCGTCAGATGCAAGATGACCAAATGGCGAGTGAGTTAAGCGCTTCAGGTTCATTAGGTCTTGCAGATATGATCGTGGCTCAACTAAGCGCTGGCCAAGCAAGCGATACGTCTGAAGAGAAGGTTCGCAGTGAAGGCTTTGATGCTTCATTGCAAAGACCGCAATATTCAGGCCGTTCGGAAGAGCGAGCGTCAGACGTTCAACCTGCGCAAGCAGCAAAACAGCCAGTATCCTTTGATTCTCCAGAATCGTTTGTGACCTCAATGAAGCCTTACGCGGAAAAAGCGGCAAGTGCGCTTGGTGTGGACTCGTCTCTTCTATTGGCACAAGCTGCCCTTGAAACGGGTTGGGGTTCTAAAATGGTTAAGAACTCTTTGGGCAACAGCAATAACTTATTTAACATCAAAGCAGATAGAAGTTGGAAGGGCGATAAGGTCGCGACTCAAACTCTTGAGTTCCATGGCAAAACCGCCGTTAAAGAGTCAGCTTCCTTCCGTTCTTACTCTAATTTCGAAGATAGCTTTAATGATTACGTGAAGTTCTTGAACGAAAATCCAAGATACGAAACGGCGCTACAGCATCAAGGCAATTCAGAGAATTTCATCAAAGGTATTCATCAGGCTGGTTACGCAACTGACCCTAACTATGCAGACAAGGTTTTACGAGTTAAAGCCAAGATTGATGAGATGAACTAGCGTCATAAATCAACATAGAGAGCTTGCTACTGGCAGGCTCTTTTCTTCTCCGCCCCTTCAGTTCTTACGCGTAATCCATAGTTATCTCCTTACACTTCAATAAATTATCGTCTTTTAATTTCCTATTGTTTTTGTTGGCACATATATTGCAATTATCTTAGTAATATACGGTTGTAGTTAATCAGTTAATCAGTTTATCCTGATTTTGTTAAGTTTTTTGGGGGCATTATGGCGTCGGATCTTCTGAATGTAGGGGCACAAAGTGTTCTTACTGCTCAGAGACAGCTAAACACCACAGGTCATAACATTTCTAACGCCAACACAGAGGGCTATAGCCGCCAATCTGTGATTCAAGGTGTGAATGACCCGCGTCAGTACGGTGGCCAAAGCTACGGTATGGGTGTGCATGTGGAAAATGTTCGCCGCTCTTGGGACCAATTTGCCGTCAACGAACTTAACTTATCGACAACCAATGCCGCCAATAAAGGCGACACCGAAGCTAACCTCGATATGCTGTCGAGTATGCTGTCATCGGTTGCTTCGAAGAAGATTCCAGAAAACCTTAATGAATGGTTTGATTCGGTTAAAACATTAGCCGATACACCGAATGATGTCGGTGCTCGAAAAGTTGTACTAGAAAAGACTGGACTACTCAGCAAGACGTTAAATGAATTCCATGAAACGGTTCGTCAACAGTCTGATTCTACGAATAAAAAATTAGATATGGGTATCGAGCGAGTTAACCAACTTGCGTACGAGATCCGCGATGTTCAGCGTTTAATGATGCGGACTCCTGGGCCTCATAATGACCTACGAGATCAGCACGAAAAGTTGATTAATGAGCTTTCTGGCTACACCAAAGTCACGGTGACACCACGCTCAAATGCCGAAGGATTTAACGTCCATATTGGTAATGGTCACACCTTGGTTTCTGGTAGTGAAGCGAGCCAACTGAAGATGGTTGATGGCTTGCCCGATGCGCATCAGCGTCGCCTAGCAATTGTTGAAGGTAAGTCTTTAAAACCGATCACCAGCAGTGATATCGACGGAAAAATCGGCGCCATGCTAGACATGCGTGACGAACATATCCCGGCAATCATGGATGAGCTTGGTCGTTTAGCGACCGCGTTTTCATATGAGGTCAATAGTCTTCAAGAACAAGGTTTGGATCTTAACGGCAACGTAGGTAAGGACTTGTTTACCGACGTGAACTCAGAGCTGGTGGCAAAATCTCGTGTCACGGCTAGCGGGCAATCGAAAGCCGATGTTGCGGTATACATTGATGATACTTCTGCCTTAAAAGGCGGTGAGTATGGCCTGAAATACGATGGCAGTGACTATGTCGTGACTAAGCCGAACGGTGAGACCGTTAAGATGGCGACCGACTCTAGCGGTAGTGCTTTTTATCTTGATGGCATGCGAGTGGAAGTACGTAATCCTCCTGAACTAGGAGAGAAACTGTTACTGCGTCCAACGCGCAATTTTGCTGCTCAAATACAGATGGAAACCAAAGACCCAAAAGACATTGCTGCGCAAAGTTATGAGGCATCGACCACGTTTGCTAAGGGTACTGCTGGTTTCAAAATTCTAGAAGCTGGTCAACTACGTGAGTTTGAAGTGATTGTCTCACCAAAAGGTGAGCAGTTTGCTGTGACGGATCCGAAGGGCAACATTTTAATGCAGCCGCAACCGTATCCGCCACAAGGGCCAGTGACTATCAACGGCACAACGTTTGAGCTCACACCCGGCGCGGTGGCAAACGATAAGTTTACGGCAAACCTTGTCCCATCAGAAGGTGACAACGGTAACCTGCGTAAGCTGCAAGACCTTCAAACAGGAAAGCTGTTGAATGAGGGTGAGTCTACGATTTTAGACCTTTACCATAACTTGAATACTAATACGGGCTTGAAGTCTTCAACGGCAAATCGCCTGAGTGATATTGCGACGTTAGAAAAACAGTCGGCTCAAGAACGTATAGCTTCTATCTCGGGAGTAAACCTCGATGAAGAAGCGGCAAATATGATGAAATTTCAGCAAGCGTATATGGCTTCTTCACGCATCATGCAAGCAGCCAACGATACGTTTAACACTATTTTGGCTCTGAGATAGGAAGGTATAAATGTTGAATCGTATCTCTAGCTTCCATAATTATCAGTCAGTACAAAATGACTTGCGCCGTCAAGAGAACAAGGTGCATCACAACCAAGCGCAACTCGCTTCCGGTAAGAAGTTGCAGTCGCCAAGTGATGATCCTCTTGCGACTCACTATTTACAGAATATTGGTCAGCAATCAGAGCAGCTTAAGCAATATAGTGACGCAATCGTCTTGGTTCGTAATCGATTAGAGCATCATGAGGTATTGGTCTCCAACACCGAAGGCTTTGCTGATGAAGCAAAACGAACCGTGATGGAAATGATTAACGGTGCGCTGTCTCCAGAGGGCCGTTTAGCGAAGAAACGCGAGATCCAAGAGCTATCGAATAACTTTCTGCATTTAGCTAACTCTCAAGATGAGTCGGGTAACTACACGTTTGCGGGTACTAAGCCGAAGAATCAACCCTTCTTTAGAGATAACCAAGGTAACGTCAGCTATCAGGGCGATGACTATCAGCGAAAGATGCGTGTAGCGAGTAGCTTCGAGATGGCGATGAATGATCCGGGCAGCAAGTTATTTATGGAAATAGATAACCCGTTTGGTGATTACGAACCTCAGTACGAGCTTGAGCCCGCTTCTGAATTACTTTTGGAACGTGCGACGAACTCAGTTGAAGGTGGGTCAACGTATAAAGTGACGTTCGTTGATATGCAGACAGGAAATTATGCTTATCAACTTGAAAAAGATGGCGCAGTGGTGGCCGCGGAAGACTTTGATCCTTCGACTGGCATTGTCTATGAAGGTCTGAATATCCAAATCAAAGGCCAAATCACTAAAGGTGATTCGATCACCTTAGAACCGCGAGAGACTTTCTCTATCTTTGATACGTTCAAAGAGGCGGCTGAGCAGGCTGAAAACCCGGTATCGGATGCATCAGCAACAGCGAAATTGCACCAAGTGACCGAAGAATTTCATGCTGCGTTTATTCATCTAACGAAGGCTAGAGCCGATGTCGGTGCGCGTTTAAGTACGCTGGATATTCAAGAGCAGCAACATGAAGATTTTAAGTTGTCTTTAGCCAAAGCGAAAAGCAACTTTGAAGACTTGGATTACTCGAAAGCCATCATTGAGTTCAATGAAAACTCTCGAGCATTGCAAGCTTCTCAACAAGCGTTTGGCAAAACCAAAGACCTGACCTTGTTTAACTATATTTAATGATCAATCGGTATTTAATGGTGGCTTGTCGATCACCATGGCGTTGATTCCTTGCCGTATGTGCTATGCCATACGTGCGAATGACGCCACAGTTTGCCGCTTTTTTGTACGAAGCATGATGTTTCTAGAATAGCGGCAAAAAACGGCAATAAGGAAGGTGAATGTTTTTCATCTTCTAATAGTAGAAAATCATAATTGCGCAGTGTTGTTTGTAAGCTTCTGATTTTTAGATAATTAAAAAATTATTTACATGATATTAAACTTGGCATACAACTTGCATTTGTGTTGGCTATAAATGATTAATACAGATCTTAAACCTTGTATAGGGTTTATCGAGTAATACACGGTCAGTGCTTATCCATATGAGAGTAAAGCTGGCCGCTTCGCAGAAACTTTGCGAACTCATAAGGAGAGCAAAATGGCTATCAATGTAAGCACTAACGTATCTGCTATGACAGCACAACGTTACCTGAATAAAGCATCTAATGACTTGGCGACCTCTATGGAACGTTTGTCATCTGGGCATAAAATCAACAGCGCGAAAGACGATGCAGCCGGTCTGCAAATCTCTAACCGTTTAACGGCACAATCACGTGGTTTAGACGTTGCAATGCGTAATGCCAATGATGGTATTTCAATTGCACAAACCGCTGAAGGCGCGATGAATGAATCAACCAACATACTACAACGTATGCGTGATCTGGCGATTCAATCATCAAACGGAACGAACACCGCAGCTGAACGTACCGCGCTAAACGAAGAGTCTTCGGCACTTCAAGATGAGCTTAACCGTATCGCAGAGACAACCTCGTTTGGTGGTCGTCGTCTGTTGAATGGATCATTTGGTGAAGCATCATTCCAGATTGGTTCTAGCTCTGGTGAAGCGATGATTATGGGCCTTACTAGTGTTCGTGCTGATGATTTCCGTATGGGTGGCACAACGTTTGATTCTGAAAACGGCAAAGACAAGAGCTGGGAAGTGCCTGCACAAGCTCGCGATCTTAAGTTCGAATTCAGAACCAAAGCGGGTGAAGATATCGTTTTAGATATCAATACCAAAGCAGGTGATGATATCGAAGAGCTTGCGACTTACATTAATGGTCAATCTGATCTTGTGAACGCATCGGTTACCGATGATGGCCGCATTCAACTGTTCGTTGCTGAACCTGACCTTGAAGGGGCTATGTCTATTTCTGGTGGCTTAGCTTCTGAGTTAGGAATCAAGAGTGAAGGTCGTGCAACATCGGTTCAAGATATTAGTTTGATGAGCGTAGCAGGATCACAGAATGCTATTAGCGTGATTGATTCTGCAATGAAATACGTAGATTCACAGCGTGCTGATTTGGGTGCAAAGCAGAACCGTCTAAGCCACAGTATTAATAACTTGGCAAACGTACAAGAGAACGTAGACGCTTCAAACAGCCGAATCAAAGATACGGACTTTGCGAAAGAGACGACGCAAATGACCAAATCACAAATTCTGCAACAAGCAGGTACTTCGATACTTGCTCAAGCGAAACAGTTGCCTAACTCTGCGATGTCACTATTGCAATAGTTATTGGTTGAACTCGCTGCTCGTGTTCAGACGTGAGCCATGCAGCAAGGGAAACTGGCAAGCATACTTACTATTGAGTGTTTAGCTCTCTCATCTCTCACCTGCTATCCATTTTTACAGTAAGAATGCAACGGCAAGTCGGAAATGTGTTCATTTGTCGATGATCTCCACACAGGCTCTGACGCACCAACTAGCCCCGGTTCTCTCAAAGGAAAAGGGGCTTTTTCCTTTCTGTATTTCTTGTTTTTGCTATTTACTTTCCTGCGAATTTTCTCGCTCTACCTTTTTCAAATCTCTATTTGACTGTTCATAGACAGGATCTTAAG
>NZ_JBFRTQ010000145.1:0-1970 GCF_041474195.1 Vibrio sp. 10N.222.52.C3
TATTCTCCAACACACCAAATGGCGCTGAGGCGAGCGCGATGCTTTACAGTATCGTCGAGACTGCAAAAGCCAACGGCCTTATCCTCTATGACTATATGGTCAAGTGCATGAAAGAGCTAGCAAAAGCAGAGCCCGATATCGATGCACTCCTGCCTTGGAACTTCAAACATTAGTAATATCGCCCTGTAGGTTCATGGGGCGTTTACGAAGAAACCAGCTTCAAAGCAGGGATAAAAAGAAAGCAGAAAAAAGCGAACCGTAACAACAGCTACCTTTCGCAAGTCCTTGCAGGCCAAGGGGCTTCGTAATCTTGCACTGGGTAGAGCGGTGTTTATTGACAATGATTCAGCCAAAATTCGAATGGGATGCCTATTCTCATTCGGTAGAGTATTCCTTCAAAAGTCATTCTGTGCTCAGGCTTATCATAAATATGACCGGTACTCTTCATAACTTGTCGTAGCAGCTCCCATCGATATTCATTTTTTTAAATTGGTGAGCTCTTTAGTGGCATTAACTAATCGTATGTTTTCGACGGTAGCCCACGCTTGCTGCGAAACCAGCCTGTTATCCGCCATACATAACTCATCGATACACTGTATCCAATAAAGCAAATAATAAACAACAAGAACATCAAGGTTTCTGGTAGCTCGTAGAGTTCCCCAAAAATACCAAACCCGGCCAGGAGAGCAGCAAGGCTGCAGATCATGACGAGGGTTTGTCGAGAGCTAAACCCTAGGCGTTGAAAAATATGATGCAGATGCTCACGATCGGGTTTGAAGGGAGAGTCCCCGCGGCGTACTCGACGAAACATAATCGCCGCCATATCCATGAGAGGGATGGCAATTAACCACAAGGCGGTGGTCGGACGCATGAGCGACTTGGAGGGCTCTTGACTTGCCCCCAGTAAAATCCAAATGACCGTGAAGCCGATCATCATGCTTCCCGCATCCCCCATAAAGACTTTACGTTGACGCCCCAAAATGCCTAGATTCATCAAAATATACGGAATGATAGCGGCAATGAAGACGACACATAAATAGGCTAGGCCGTGCTGCTGTTCTACTTGCAGTAAAATAGCCAGTCCGGAGAAGGTGACAATCGCAAGTCCACCCAGTAGGCCATCAATCCCGTCTACCATATTAAAGGCATTAATGGCGCCTATTACAGCAAAGATTGTGATCAAAGAGCTCATTGGCCCCAAATGTACTTCACCAAACCCAAAAATATTACCAATATTATTTAACTGAATATCAGCTAAAAACATCATTACGATTGAGAGGCCCGCCTGCACTAACAAACGAATTTTAAAGCTTAGGTCAACTTTGTCATCTAACGCCCCAATAGCGACTAGGATCGTTATGCAGGTTAAAAAAAGATAGCTGTGTGGGATAACGTCGGGGTTCGATGTAATAAACTGACCAATTGACAGGCAGATTGAAATTCCCCCGACCAAAGGTACGGGGCCACTATGCAACTTTCTTGCGTTGGGTTTGTCTACTAATCCGATCTCTTTTGCGACTTTACGCATTAGAAAAAGTGAAGTGAATGAGAAAAATGAGACAAATGTCAGCTCAAGAAACATATTCCACCTAGTGAGTACAGTATGGGGATTTTAATGCTCCAATAATACGGTAATAAGGTCATTTTGTACATTTGAATTAGCTCGAGACTGGTGTTTTCGAAGTAATCGTTGCTAACTTTTTATCTTTGCACAATGACAATGAGTCGGACCTAGAACGAAGGTTTTATATGAAATGGTTGGCGACGTGCAGGGCTGGAGGTTATGTATTTCGGAGTATTTCGTTTATCCGTTTCTCTATGCACTGTCTGGGCAGTATGCCTGTATGGTAACGATAGATTAAAGTCGCATAAGAGATCGACAGGGTAATGTAAAAAACTGTGACTCCCGGCATAAGGGAAATCGTGAAATGGTACTTAGAAAATCAGGGCGAGATTACGAAGCCCCTTGC
>NZ_JBFRTQ010000146.1:0-2122 GCF_041474195.1 Vibrio sp. 10N.222.52.C3
TTAAGCTGTATCATCTTCAACTCTTGCTCTAGAGATGATTTAGCAAACGAACCATTAACTTCAATACCAGCGGCTAGTACAAGTAGCCCAATACTTTTGTCAATTTGCTTAACTTTTTCGACGCCTTCTGACGTACTTAAGTCAGCAGAAACGGTCGTTGCTTTAATTCCGTAGCGTTCAGTAAGCAACGTAGCTTGCTCTTCAAGCTCTTTTTCTCGACGAGCGACCAAAACAATGTTCAATCCTTTTGCTGCAATCTGGCTTGCCATTTCTGCGCCAATGCCTGATGTTGCCCCTGTGATAAGTGCCCAATCACCATATTTTTCTTTAAAGCTGATACCCATAATTCGTTACCTTTCTCTGTGTTTAGTTGATGGGGTAACTATATGGAATTTGGAGGTACAGGGCTCTCCATAAAAGTTCAAAAATTGCTCACATTAGTTCAAACGAGCCAACCTGAATGGAAAGGTTAAAATGCGTTGGTGTCAGGTTAAACGAAATTGAGAAGGGGATAGACCTGTTTGTCCTTTAAAGGCACGGTTAAACGTGGAAATCGACTCGAAACCTGTTTCAAAAACGATGTCGGAGATACGTAAGCTATTATCTTTCAGTAACACTTTAGCTTTGTTGATTTTTAATTTGGTAATGTATTTTATTGGGGGTTCTGAATACACCTCTTTAAACTTACGTTTAAAAGTAGAAACACTCATATGACACAATGCTGCCAACTCATCCACACTCAGATCCGCATACAGATTACTTTGGATAATATCTTCAAATTTGGCAAAGTTAGGTTTAAACATAGAAGCAAGAAAATCGAGTTCAGAAGGTGCGCTGGTTCTTTTCGCCATAAGAATGACAAATTCACGTAGTTTGCTCTCGATAAGCAAATCATCCGCCAACTCTGGAGAATCCAGCAATATACTGATGCTATCACGATAGTGCTCTAGCAATTTGTCCACTTCAACCTGCAAAATATTATAATCGACCCTGTATTTTGACTGGCTAATATCAAAGTTAAACAGTGACTGAAATATTTCAGGATAGAGAAGGATACCAATCGCTTCACCTGCACCTTCATCATTATGATAGCTAGTGTTTTCATAAAAGTAGTTGGTGCATTTTGCCAGTATTCCGCAGTTTTTGTTCAATGAAGCAGATTCTGTCTGTTCCCTGACGTTAAAATCGCCATTTGTGACAAACGCAAAACACGCTTCACTGTCTACAAATACGCGCGGCATACGTTTGAAACTGGGTATATCTTGTTTTTGAAAAACAATACGTCCATTATATTTTATTGTTTTCATTTAAAGGCACCATTCAATAGTATTGCGATAAGGATAAAGCAGTCTACCTGCTCGATTAAATAATTGGCTCAACTAGAATCGTGTTGCTACGGTGCTGCACTCATAATCATTAGACATCTAAAACTCGACAACAAAGCTAAAGCTCGAGAATAGTCTACGCATAATCTATTTTTCAAATGTACTCAATACAAGCATGAATGCATGTATAGATCGAGCGAGAGATTCATGTGGTCTTTGCCCTCTTGATTGAACTTTTAGTCCTTGACGAAACGTAAGGAAATAGTCGGTCAAATGCTCTGCATCTATACCATCAATAAGTCGTTCTGTTTTCTCATATTGAGTAAAAAATGCCAGTGTTGCAATACGACCTTGTTCAAACTTCTTAATAACATACTCATAGAGGGCTGGTTCGTTTGATTTTAATTCAACAATACTGTTTGTAATTAAGCAGCCGTAAGTGAGTAGATCATTCTCTGGATTTAAGAACTCACTATCAAATAAATATTGAAGATTCTCTGATATTGATTTATTTGAGTCGAGTTTCCTGAGTACCACAGACATGTGATGCTCAACATAGAAATCTACTATACATTTAAACACGGTTTCTTTGTTGCCAAACGCGTTGTAAATACTGGTTTTCGTTAATCCTGTAACGGTCGATAATTGATCCACCTTAGTCGACGCATAACCATGCTGCCAAAAATATTTGGCCATAACTCCAAGCACTTCTATCTCGTCAAACTGTCTTTTCTTTGCCATTTATCTATACAACTACATAAAATTCTTATTGACACCTATTGTACTAGTTAGTACAT
>NZ_JBFRTQ010000146.1:2830-28086 GCF_041474195.1 Vibrio sp. 10N.222.52.C3
GCAAAACAATGAGGAACAAACGATGTATTCAGCTATAGCACTATCACTACTTGGATTTTCCACAACGGTGATTGGAAGTTTGCATTACTTTCTAAAAGTAAAAAAGAACAAGCCGCCCAAAAATCCTATCATCCTTATGCTAGCACTTGCCGCAGGTGTCCTTTTGGGGCTAGGTGCAATTATCAGTGGGATTATAAATATGCATTGGAGCTTTGTTTTCGTTGTCTTAATGTCCAGCTTTTCCATATTTCTTGGTGGTAAATTCATTTGGGTATTCAGTCAAAAAGATACTCCTCTAGGTGATATTGAGGTTGCAATTGGAGATAAGTTCCCACAATTCGAATCAACCACATATGACAACGAGATTTATTCGACTGATGACCTAAAAAATCAACGTGTTCTACTTAAGTTTTACCGAGGTGCTTGGTGTCCATACTGTAGTGCTGAATTAAAAATGTTTAACGATATGAAACCGACTCTGGATCGATATGGAGTTAAGGTCGTTGCGTTGTCGGGAGATACGGCAGAACAAGCAAAAATGCACATCGAACGAGATAGTTTAGATCTTCTTCTTTTGTCAGACCCAGAACTCAAAGTAGTTAAACAATACGGCGTTGAACACCACAAGGCTTTAGGGGCTGACTCGTCTAAAACAAAAACAGTATTAGGGCTGCCATTTCCTACTTCATTTGAATACAAATCAATGTCTATCCCAACATCGATCTTAATTGATGAACATGGTGTCATCCAATGGATAGATCAATCTGAAGACTATCGACTAAGAGCAAGCGAAGAACGATTAACTCAAGCCTTACGCAACGTTTTCACCATTAATAAATAATAAACCGAGAGAATTATTATGTTTAACTACCACAATATTGAAACAGCACCAGAAGCATCAAAGCAAATGATGGAGCAATCTAAAAAATCACTTGGTTTAATTCCAAATTTACATAAAGTGCTAGCAGATGCTCCTGCAACTTATCAAGCTTATTTGAAGACTTATGAGTTATTCACGCAAAGTACACTATTCAGTCCACTCGAAGCTCAAGTGGTTCTGATGACATCAAACTTTGAAAACAACTGTCACTATTGCGTTCCTGGTCATACGTGGATCATGAAATCAGCTAATATGCCAGAAAGCATTATTGAAGCACTACGGGAAGGAAATGAGTTACCTGATGTCAAACTACAAGCGTTGCATGTCTTTACTAAAGAGCTACTAGATAATCGTGGTCATATAGGTGATGAAAAGTTGCAGAACTTTCTAACGGTAGGATACACAGAGCGGCATGCGCTTGAAGTGTTGACAGGCCTAGCTTGCAAACTTATTTCAAATTTCACCAATGCATTATCTCATACACCAGTTGATGCCCCATTAAAGGCTTTTGACTGGACTCACCCTTCAGAGAGGTAAGATCAATCTGAAGAGAGTATCTACTGATACTCTCTTTTAATGGCCGTGTATTTTCATAAGTATATGTGTTGTGGATTAGTAAATTTGGCCACATAGTCAGAACTCTAGGCATAAAGAAAAGTAAGTCAAATTACAAACCTTTAATATAGCCTCATTCCTGCTCTAGCTTGTTATGGGGCATAAACGAGTTTGAAATTGCTAACTCAACAGTTCCTTTAGGTAGCTATTCCGCTTATGAGAGTGACTAGGTGCCTCGGTGATCTGCTTCATATCATCACAACTACCAACGATATGGATTTCACTTTCAGCTCTCGTGATTGCCGTATAGAGCCATGCTCTATCTACTATTCTTCCGTTTTGCAGAGCGATGATGATGCGTGGAAACTGTGACCCTTGAGCTTTATGTAGGGTGATTGCGTAACCCAGCTCCATGCAGTCGAGAACGGATTGTGTTATCTCGACCTTTTCACCTGTATCTAACGTCACTTCACCGTAACTATCACCAGAAGGTTTGGCGTTGGTTAGCATACCAAGTGAGCCGTTCTGAATGCCTTTGTCGTAATGATTCTGCGTAAATAACACCTCATCATTCATGCGAAGTGGTAAAAAGAACTTGTCACCATTGATTTCGAACTCAAGACTGTCACTGTCTGGGTTGACCGCTTGCTGGATGAGTTTATTGATTTCTGATACGAGCGCCTTGGTTGGAGCCATGACTCGACTGCTTTCAGGAGATTCTTGGTAAAGCTCGCAACAGACTTTGGCAATGTCTGGTTTACTGGTTTCGTGAAAGTGTATTGCACCTGTGCTTAATTGTTCAGGCACTACTCCTTGATTAATAAGCTTTGAGTATTCGGGGATACCCGTTGAACCTTCCTGCCTCTTGACGATATCTAGTATCGTATTCGCCACCGTTTTTGCTTCAACGATGTCTGCCAACACTTTGCCGCAACCTATTGGTGGGAGTTGATCAGGGTCGCCCGTAAATATCAATCGTACAGAGGGATGAATGTGATTTACTAGGCGATACATGGTTGGTAGGTCAATCATGCTCGCTTCATCGATGACCAGTAGGTGATTGGTTTTCTCAACACTGGGTTCTATGGGGTCTTCACGCAGCAATTTGGCAATGGTTGAGGTAACAAAACCGATGGACTCATGAAGTCTCATTGCAGCACGACCGCTGAGCGCAACGGCGTGTATTTCAAATCCGAGTTGATGGTATGCCCTGAGAGCCGTTCTGAGTACCGTTGTCTTGCCTGTTCCTGCACCGCCCGTAATACAGCTTACCGAATTATCCAGACACGTTGTTACGGCTTCGATTTGTTTAGGAGTTAATTTGTAGGGAAGCTCCGCAACCGCAGAGCAATACGCAGCATTGGCGTTTTCATCAAACAAGTCATTTCGCTTAATCAGTGTATTTAGCCGTTTGGCAACGACACTTTCCATCAGAAGTTGCGCAGTTGGATGGTAGGCTCCTGTGTCGGGATTTAAAATATACTGAGCTTTATCATGACCTGATTGGAACGCTTGAGTGACCAGTGATTTGTCTTTCAGTAGCTTGTTGAGGTAAGGACGCACATTGGCATGAGTGGTATAGGTGTGACCTTTTTCAATCTCCTTGCGAATCGCCATTTCCAGAGCAGCGCTGAGCCTTCTTGGGTCATCCTTCGCAACATCGTTCTTAAAATCCGTTACCTTGATAATATCTTCAATGGCACTGAACGAAAGACCAAAGCCCATCAAAGCATAAGGATTATCCTTAATTACCTCTATGGAGGCTTCACCGTGATGCTTGAGCAGCCGTTGCTGCACACTGGCGGGGATGCTGTGCTCGCTCATCCAGTTGCAATGTGCCAGATTTTTGTATTTGGCGTACCCTCTATAGAGCGCTTCCACTGAATCTTCACTCAGAATCGATGTCAGACGCTTTCTGGACTCTGGGGTGTCATTTTTCAGTGTGGTATGGAAGTCTTTACCCAAGAGCTGCCAGAGTGCCCTAGCTTTGCTTTCGCCAATACCTTTGAAGTCACTCTCTCTGGCGATAAAGCGTATCAGTTGCTCACCAGTTTCGGGTAAGGCGCATTCAACGTACTTGGGTGATTCATAGGTGTGCTGTTGCATCACATAATCATCCATTTCCATATTTTCTATCTGGCGAGCACCTTTAACTGACCAATGCTGTCCCAGCGCAGGTTGTACAGGGATGCTATCGGGGTCGGCTTTGATGGTGACGTAATACTTCCCACTATTGGTTTTGTAAGAGTCCTTCGCCAGCGGTACACCGCTGAATATCACCATCTTGGTCGAGCGATAAGGGATACTGGTTACACGCATTTGGTCTTCATGCAAAGCGGTATTCATCGTGGCATCAACCCCATTTCGGATAAGGTTTCAGACAGCTCACCAAAGCGCTCAAGTCGCTTTTCAAGCTCCTTAACCTTGGCTTTCAGTTCGATATTTTCTGCCTCCAATGACGATAACCGCTTTGAATCGAGAAGCTTTCGATTTGCTGTGTTGTCATAGGCTTGAGGTTTGCCCTCATTCTTCTTGGCAGCGTCGGTCAACGGTGGCAGGACACCTTTACCGCGCAGCTCATCTTCTAAGGCTTTGAGTGCTTTCTTGAGGGCAGGATTTTGGTTTAAAGCCGATTTTCCACAACCAATACCCTTTGCCACTTCAATGCGATTAAGCTGACCTCTAAACACGATTTGTTTAAACTCATCGTCCGTCTGTGTGGCTTTCCAGACCTCAAATGCCTCAAGGTTTTGTTGCGCTTTCTGCTGCCCACTTGCCATTAGTCATCTACCTCACCCAATAGCTTACGAAGCCCTGTGACAAAGCCTCTAGGGAATACTTCGCTATTGTATTCCATGTCTTTTACCTGACCCGCCTGAGTAGTTTGCCAGTCGTTCTTTTCCATACATTCATCAGAAATTGCATACGCTAAGGCTTTTTTCTCTGATTCGGTGAGTACGCCTGATAGGGATGGCAGCACTTCAACACTTGGCTCTGCGGTGGTGTCAAACTGGCGCACAGGGCGTTTGTCGATGGTAATATTGGCGTGTTGCTTGAGCAAATTAACCTCTTTGCGGTAACGGTTACGCTCCGCAATAATTTGACCAAACAAGGCGCGTACCGCAGGGTCTGGGATGCGCTCTAGCAGTTTATTATCCGCAGGGATGGATTTAGACCGTGAGGTGTTGGATAACGGTTTTTTGGTATTGGTATTGTACTTTGCCGCCCATGCTTCGATGAGTGTTCGGTAGTGCTTGTTACGGGTGGCACGCAAAGCCTCATACGCCAATCCGCCATTTTCAGCAGACACCCGCCCAATTTGTGTAATGGAGAAGTCACGCTGACCTGATTCCGCATAGGCTTTCAGTGTGTCGTTGAGCTTATCGAGGTTTTGCTGGGTGCGAGGTACTTTGCCTTCTTTTAAGTCAGCCAGAATGACATCAATATCGAGTTCCATTAGTCCTCCAATAAGTTCGGTAGTGCAATGCCATTTAGATTAATGGCTTTATCAGTCAGTGCATGAATACCCTGAGAGAACAGTTTGTTATCAGTCAGGTATTCACCTGCTTCAATATAGTTAGCCACTTTGCGGTAGCCCTCAAGTTTGTCGTCAGGGTCAGCGATTTTCGCCATCTGACGCAGCATGGCATTGGCAGCGATGAGCTGTTGTTTGTCGTCCATTTCCATGAAAATCGGCTCAAAGCCTTTTTTCATCAGCACACGACTGAGTTGCATCGAGCGCTTTTGAATAACAGGGGTTTTACGCAGTTCGTCCTGTAAATCAGGGTAAAACTCCGCGTCATCACAAAGCAGCGATAAGTGCAGTAATTCAGAGTCGGTTTCGATAAATTTCAAGGCATGGCTGACATCTTGCTCAGAGCCAACCGCAATCAGTTTATCTTTGGTATCATCCTCATGTCTCGCTTCTTCGACGCGAATGATTTTGTTGATAAGCTCAAAGCACGCTATCCAATCTTTGGCGTATTCATCGGCTTCGACTTGCTGTTTTTCATAGCGGCGCTGTAGTGCTTGCAGTTCATCATGCTTGATGAACGGCTTACCTTGCTCTTCACAAAAGAACTGTTCATCTTTGAGGGCTTCTAGTTCACCCTCAATTTCCACAGAGAGATTAGCCGCTTGATGCGCCTTGTAACTCAGTTGATTGAAGTGGGCATTAAGCGCAGGTAGGTATCGAGCCTCGGTAATAAACCAGCGGCAACGAGGACAGTTTTCAGGGCCGTGTGGCACACTGGCGTAGACGCGACCTTGAGCGGCTTTTGCATCTCTAATCAACTCACCACCGTTCCAGCACCCGCCAATGGTACTGACTTCATCCGATTTAACGGTGTTACCGCCGACCAAGCACATCCCACAGGAGCGATCTTCCCAACCAATCGGATTACGGTTAGCCAGCGCCGCCTGAATGCTGTCATCGTTGTGATACACCATCTTGCATTGAATTTGCTCCATCGAGGCATCTTTGAGGAAGTTTCGCACTGATTGTTTGGATTTCGCATCCAACTCACCATGCGCTTCATCCATTTTCTCTGCCATCACGGACGGGGTAATTTTGTTGTAGTAGATAGTCATCAACAGGCGTGTATGCCCCGCCAGTAATTTAGAAATCACAGGCAGTGGCAGTTGGGTATCCATCGTATACGCTGTGATGAGTGAGACACGCAAACTGTGCAAGGGAAAGAGTGTGGCAACTTTAGAACCTTCTTGAGTACCTTCAGGGTAATCCACAACCAGTTTTAAACGTTCTCCGTTATCCAAGGTATTGCCTTGCTCTGCGAGTTGATTTTCCAGCTTTAGTAAGAGTTGATACCAGAATATTTTGAGTCCATTGCCATGTTGAATTGGCTTATGTTTATCCTCACCTTTTGCTGATGCATCACGAAACAAAAAGGCAATCTCACCCATGCTTTCTAACTGTTTGTCTGATTTTTTAATTCCAGTATGCTTTCTCAGTAGAGTGGTGCAATCGGTGGGCTTTGC
Organism: Vibrio sp. 10N.222.52.C3; assembly: GCF_041474195.1. Taxonomy (NCBI): domain Bacteria; kingdom Pseudomonadati; phylum Pseudomonadota; class Gammaproteobacteria; order Vibrionales; family Vibrionaceae; genus Vibrio; species Vibrio sp. 10N.222.52.C3. The sequence continues at coordinate 9,264 of NZ_JBFRTQ010000146.1, forward strand.
AATCGGGTTGTATTTTTCTTGCCAGTTACGCAGTTTTTCCAGCCAGTACAACACTTCCTCGTTTTGCCAAGGAATGATGTAGCCACGCTCCAGTTCATCTTTGTTCTGGTCGGCAGTCTTGTTGGTGTTGATGTATAGACCTGTTGAATACAGCCCTGTCATGGTATCGTGAATTCGGCGGAAGATGCCTTTTCCGAAGGGGCGTTTTTCACTGCCAAGGGCAAAATCATGCTTGGTGTTCACTACCCACTGACCTTGTTCATAGCGCCATGTATCGGCTTCACCACTGTCGAGCATCCGCACCTGATAGGTACGCAGAGGTAGGTGTAGCTTCATGAATATTACCATCGATTTGACAGGCGACCAGATTTGGTGAACGGTGACTTTTTCATTTTTTCTAGTCACTCTTTTAGTACGCCACACGCAGTCTGGGTCGGACTTATCAATCAGCTCAGGCTCTACTTCAAACCAGTCACCACCCAGATTTCCTTGCCCTGTCTGCTGCTGCGCCCATGTCCAGTGTTTGAAATGACGATAGTGATAAGCTGGCAGCAAGGATTCCTCGCCCTTGAGGTTTTGCTCAATAACCGCCAGTTCGGCTTTATCAGGTAGTGGACAAAGGATTTGGCGTAAGTCTTGAATGTAGCGATACGGTAAGGGGTTGCGGACGGTTTCAGTCGTATTACCTTGCTGTTTAATTTTTCTGAGAGGGTTTTGAACTAGTGGGATTAGCTTTCCATGGTCATCTTCCTCGGAGAACACTTTCTCAATAACAAAGTCAATAAAGTCACATGGTGGGTTTATGCCACGGGCAATCAAATAAGGAGCATTTATTGTTTTCCTTAACAGAGCTTCTAACTCTTCGCTAGAGCATTTGTGTCCTTGGTAGCCCTTAAAAAACAAATCTATATTATCAATGGCATAGGGCGCATATTCAGCAATATAAGACTCAAAAAGGCGGCTTAACGCTTGCCGCTTGTCATTAACGTTATGACTTTGCATCGCCATCCACTCCGCGACTAATTCCTGCCATTGTTGCCACTCTGCTCCGAGCGTGGTGAGCATCCATGAGAAGGTTAAATCCGATGAGCGTCCGTCATGTTTTTTGCCTTTTTTCGCCATTACTTACCTCTCAATTTTGGATGTTTGCCAGTAAAGTAGCCCTGCGGGTCGATGTCATCAAAACCATTCTCAACCAGAGTTTTCCAGTCGAGCGCTTTGACTTTGGATTCAGGGTTTGCCAGTTGCAACGTCGCTTGGGTCAGTTCGTCAGAGATTTCCTGCTGACCTTTGCCTGTGTAGGGAATTTGTGAGTCTAGAGACTTATGGTGCATACAGCGGCGAATCACTAACGGGTTCAACCCAGAACGTTCTAATCGTCTACCGTAACTATGACGATGCCCATGAGGGTCTTTACCTTCAGCCTTGTTTGGTTCTAAACCTATGCGCTTCAAGCCGTTGGCGTAGTTGTCATGGAAAGCGTTGATAGTATAAGGATTGCCTAACGCGCTGTGATGAAAAGAAATAAACGCATAAGGATGGTGACAGTCGATGCTGGCGCGGTACTTTTGGTAGTTTTTCCAAAGTGACATAAACACTTTGCCGTAGTCGGTGGGGAACCACTGAACCTGTATGTAGTTATCTTTATGGTCAACCACACGGCTTTTCCAACCAAGATGCGCGGTGCCTTTCATGCGCTGGCGTGGGATACGCGCATACTTTTCTTTTAAGTACGTCTCTCTATTTTGATTTTTAGAACGAACTTCAGGGTCATTTGGCGCTTTGCCGTCGATTTCATTGTAAATTCGAACGATTGCACTATCTGGGTTATTGGGATCTTCAAACACATCTGTCACCCAAAGGGTTAAAGCCTCGCTTTCGCGTAGTCCGCCACCGTGCATGAGTAGGAGTATTAATTTATCCCTAAGTACCACTCGCGGGTCGCTCGCACCACCAATGCCATTCATATAAAAGTCTTCCCAATGCTTTTCAGGAAAGGCGACAGCATCATCTTCGGTTTTAGTGAGAGGAGTGCGCCCCTTGATGGTTCGCGCCTTACGGATGGTTTTGTTCACAGTCTTATCTTCGATGTGACCGAGGAAATCGTTTTGGTTTTTGCGATACCATGCAGCGTAATTCAATCGCTGCTCATGCGGGGTAGCATCACGCAAGGGATTCATGGACGCAGTGCCGTTCTTGTTTGCCAACCAATCTGTGAATGCCGTCAATCGATGAATATGCTTATTGACGTTACTGGTTGAACTTGGCACCCAATACAAACCTGATGGGTCAAGTCCATCCTCACCAATCGTTCCTGCATACAACCGCTTAGAAAAGGTCTGAAAGAGTAACTTTGGATCGTCAAACAATCCTCTATTTGCTTCCATATAATCCAGCAACAAGGACACCGCTTGAATAAACCCATTCATGACGGAGTTACTCACACCGTCCGCCTCTAGCTTGAGTAGGTAGTCTGTGACCGTACTTAACTCTCCTTGCTCAGTTAGCAAGATAGGTAGTTGGCTTTTAATACCTGTGTTGTCTTCGACAATCGTTGCTCTGACTTTTACTGATGACAAACTAACTTTCCGTGTACACATTAAACATATAATACACTATAGTCCTTGTTACTTGATCGGTCAATAAAAAGGCAGATTCCTCTGCCTTAATACACATTATACATAGTTTAAGTTACTATATATAATTTCGACCTTAGCCTTTTTGTTTGCCTGTCATTTGTCTCATTCTGTCTATCGAAGCTCATTCTCCCTATCAAAGTAATAGGAAGAGTCATAAAGACAAGTTGATGTTTTTTCTATACTCTAGCAGCATCCAGTTAGATAACCGATTAGGGTAAAGTTATGTTAGTTGTCGTTTCTCCAGCCAAAACACTTGATTACGAATCACCATTAGCGACGGAACGCTTTAGTCAGCCTGAGTTTGTTGAACACTCTGCTGAGCTGATTGAAGAGTGCCGCAAACTGACGCCAGTAGATATTTCTGCACTGATGAAAGTCAGCGATAAAATCGCAGGGTTGAACGTAGCGCGCTTTGAGCAGTGGAGCGAGACCTTTACCCAAGACAACGCACGCCAAGCAATCCTAGCCTTTAAAGGCGATGTATACACTGGCCTAGACGCTGAAACGCTATCGGATGAAGATTTTGACTACGCACAAGACCACCTGCGCATGCTTTCTGGGTTATATGGCTTGCTTAAGCCATTAGATTTGATGCAGCCATACCGCCTAGAGATGGGTACACGCTTAGCCAATGCTCGTGGTACTAACTTGTACCAGTTCTGGGGCAACATCATCACAGACAAGCTGAATGAAGCGTTGAATGCTCAAGGCGACAATGTGTTGATCAACTTGGCGTCTAACGAATACTTTAAAGCCGTGAAGCCGAAGAACTTGGATGGCCAAGTGATTACCCCTGTATTCAAAGACTGCAAGAACGGTCAGTACAAGGTGATCAGTTTCTACGCGAAGAAAGCGCGTGGCATGATGGCTCGCTACATCATCGAGAACAAGATCGACTCGGTTGAGGCGCTGACCCAGTTTGATACGGCGGGCTACTACTTCGTTGAAGAAGAGTTGAACGCGAAAGAGCTTGTCTTTAAGCGCGAAGAGCAAAACTAGTAGTCCTTGGCTAACGAGTAGCTCTCGGTTTTAGCCTGATAACAGACCAGATAGAGAAAAGCCCCATGCAGCGAACTGCATGGGGCTTTTTTATTGAATCGTTGAAGCTGGTAGATTACTTCTTCTTTGCTGCTTTCTTTTTCTTCGCGATTTTCTTCTTCTTCGCGATTTTTTGTTTCTCTACCGCTTTCTTATCTTCTTTCTTCGGCTTCTTCTTCTTAGTCACGGCCGCTTTCTTATGCGTAGGGCGCATGCCTTCAATAAAGCGTTCTTTGATTGGTTCGTCTGTGTAACGAGCCACACGCTCAATCATTAGTTGATCGTGCGCTTCAATGATAGAAACCGCGTTACCTTTTTTACCAGCACGAGCCGTACGGCCAATACGGTGTAGGTATACGTCAGCAGTACGTGGCATGTCGTAGTTGATTACGTGGCTTACGTCTGGAAGGTCGATACCACGAGCAGCAACGTCAGTCGCTAGTAGTACGTTTACAGAGCCGTCACGGAAACGAGCAATCGCGTTGTTACGACGATCTTGAGGCATTTCACCTTGGATCCACGCACATGGAATTTGCGCGCTTTCAAGTTGAGCTCGTAGATCACCTAGACGATCACGCGTCTTCAAGAATACGATGCTGCGCTCAGCTTGCTCTGTGATGACGTGCTTTAGGATGTTCAGCTTGTGCTCTGCTGTGTCTGCACGGTGGTACCACTGAGTGATCTTCTTACGCTCACGAAGTGATGATTTCGCATCGATCTCCGCTGGGTTTTTCAGTAGATCTTCAGTGAAGCCTTCAATGCCTTTACCTTCTAGCGTTGCTGAGAACAGTAAAGTTTGTTTACGCCAGCGACACTCTGCAGACAGACGGTCAACAACAGGACCAAAGCCCATGTCTAGCATGCGGTCGGCTTCATCTAGAACCAGCCATTCAATCGCACGACAGTCAAAACGCTCGCCTTCAATGTATTCCATCAAACGGCCAGGTGTTGCTACTACGATATCTTGAGTGGTACTTAAGATATCTGCGTGCTCTTGGTACATCACACCGCCCGTGATCGTGAAGATATTTAGGCTGGTGTATTTAGCAAGCTCACGTGCTTGTTCGGTGATCTGCATTGCTAGCTCACGCGTTGGCGTCAGGATAAGCATACGTGCAGGGCCAGATTTCTTACGTGGGAAATCCAGTAGGTATTGCAGTGCTGGCAATACAAATGATGCTGTTTTACCAGTACCTGTTGGCGCAGAAGCCAAAACGTCTCTTCCATCTAACGCTTGTGGGATTGCTTCAGCTTGTATCTGTGTTGGACGTTCGTAGCCCATTTCGTCAATTGCTTTAAGCAGCTCTTGGTTTAGATCGAGTTCTGCAAAGGTTCTGATCACTGTTGTTTCTCCACAAGCAATAAATGTTTCTGCCTCAAAAAGCAGACGATAAAAAAGAGTAGTCGGACATTATAGAAGCATTAGTGATTAGGATCACATGGTATTTGCTACATCTTGAGATAAAAATCTTTAGTGAGCGCAATAAATGCTTCGCTATAACCACCTTGATGGTGAATTGTAAGCGATTCGCGCTGCAAATCTTGCTCGCAAGCAGGATCTTTAGATAACTCGAATAAAATTCGGCTAGCTGGCTTTTTATCTGTTGTTTTTACATCAAGGCGTTTTGCTAGATACCAACCACATTGCTCGGCAAGCTTGATAAAACCTTCCCCCTCAGGCGTCGGTAGGATGAAACTGGCAGTCGCGGCGTCGGTTGTTATCTCGAAACAACGCTGGGCAAGCGCTAAATGATCCAAGCTGTCGGTGTGCCTGGCGGTGGCTCTTTGGCTTTGCTGCGCCTGTTCTCCAGAGTTGAAGTAGGGCGGGTTACAGATGATCGCATCAAACCTTTGTGGAAAGTCGGTTGTTAACACGCTGCCGTGATCAAGGGAGATACGATTTTGCCAAGGCGACTGCTCAATATTGACAGTGGCAGCATCAATAGCGTGTTGATCAATATCTATCGCAGAGATTGAAGCATCTTCAAAACGCTGCGCAGCCATCAAAGCCAGCAGACCTGTCCCGGTTCCAATATCGAGTACACATGATCTTTGTGGCAGGCTTACCCAAGCGCCAAGTAATACGCCATCGGTACTGACTGGCATACCGCTTTTCCCGCCGTAAATTGAGAATTGCTTAAAATTGAAGCTTTTAGTTTGCACTGTTTTGTCTTTCATTAATGTTCTGAGTATCGAGATATTTTAAGTGATTTGCTCTAATGTTAACCGATTGTATGAGTTAATGTTCTGCTTGAGAAAATATTGTTGTGCATTATGGTTAGTTTATAATTGTGGCTATTTTTCTATAGCTAGTGGAATCCACTGCTTTTTGTTCTCATATGCAAATTTATATGGTGTTTTTGTGTGGTGACTTGCAGCTAGCCAGTTGTTTCGTCATTATGCGCGACTATTTTATAGATTGATTGGCAGCTTTGAGCTGTAACATTCATGTAAGCACAACATAAATTCATAAATATAATTAAGGATTATCTGTGAAACAGAGTCTAAAACTAACAGATATAATGGCATTGGGCTTTATGCTTTTTGCGTTTTTCTTGGGTGCGGGTAACATCATCTTCCCACCTCTAGCTGGCCAATTAGCCGGTGATCACTTCCTTCCAGCGATGTCTGGTTTTCTGCTGACTGCCGTTGGTCTGCCCTTAATCACTATCGTCGCGGTCGCAGTGGCTGGTGGCTCTTGGGGTCACTTAACTAAAGATCTTCCTAAGAAAGCAGCAACCATCATGGCTGTACTGATCTTTATTATTATCGGTCCTGCATTTGCTGCACCGCGTACTGGCCTTGTTGCCTATGAGATGGCGGTGAAACCGTTCTTCATCGATGCCTCTCAAGCTCACCTAACTCTCTTTTCGATTGCATTTTTTGTAGTAGCGATGTTCTTCTCATGGTCGCAAGGTAAGCTTATTGACGTCATTGGTAAGGTACTAACACCTGCACTGTTCGTTGGTTTGGTTGTACTGGCGATCGCTGTATTCGTTAACCCTCAAGGCGACGTTCTTGCGGCTCACGGTGAGTACATCACTCAACCACTGACCAAAGGTTTCCTTGAAGGCTACAACACCATGGATACTTTTGCTTCTTTGATGTTTGGTATGCTGATTGTTGATGCGATTCGTAGCAAGGGCATTACTGACCGTGCAGCGACGACTAAGTACCTAATTAGCGCGGGTTGTATTGCCGCAGCGGGTCTGGCGTTTGTTTACATCTCTCTATTTTTCCTAGGCGCAACAAGTGCAACAGTCGCAGCTGGTGCAGACAATGGCGGTGCTATTTTAAGCCTATACGTTCAATCGTTGTTTGGTCCTTCTGGTCAGCTAGTGCTTTCTGTGATCGTACTATTAGCATGTCTAACTACGGCGATTGGCCTTGTGTCAGCATGTTCTGATTACTTCAGCTCGCTAACGCCTCTGTCTTACAAGACTTGGGTAATCATCAATGGTGTAGCTTGTGCAACCGTTGCGAACGTTGGTCTTTCTCAACTGATTTCTCTGTCTGTTCCAGTACTGTTTGCACTGTACCCAGTCGCTATCGCGTTGGTTGCTCTGACATTCTTACGTAGCCGTTTCCCTAATCCAAAAGCGGCTTACCGCGTAGTGGTATTAGTGTCACTGCTGTTTGCTCTTATTGATGGCGCTAAAGTAGCGGGTGTAGACGTGTCTGCACTTAAGATGCTGCCACTGTTTGAGATCGGTATGGGTTGGTTGCTTCCAACAACGGCTGCAATCATCTGTATGTTCTTTGTTGGCAAGTCAACAGAACAAGAGATGGCTGAAGAGACTGTTTAATCTTCCGTTGAGATTAGATTGTCCTTCGAGATGAAATAGAAAAGGCCTCATTACTTCGCAGTAATGAGGCCTTTTTGTATTCTGTGGTCTTTTTATATCCAGCTAGTTACTTGGTTAGCTACTTAGCCGGGAGTACTTCTGTTTGGTTATAGCTTTTCGCTGTACTCAACCAGTACTTGCTCAACCCAGCTTGCGATACGGTCGTCGCTTAGCTCGTATTGTGAATCTTCATCAAGCGCCAAACCAACGAATTGAGATTTGTCTTCGGTTAACGCTTTAGACGCTTCGAACTCGTAGCTGTCATCGTTTGGCCAGAAGCCAACAAACTCTGCACCCGCGGTTTTCAGTTCATCATGCAATAGACCCATCGCATCTAGGAACCATTCGCCGTAGCCTTCTTGGTCACCCAAACCAAACAGAGCCACAACCTTGCCTTTCATAGGCGTGGTTGCGATGTCTTCCCACAGTTCATTCCAATCTTCTTGGATTTCACCGAAGTCCCAAGTCGAGATGCCCAGCAATAAAAGGTCGTAGTCCGCCATCAATGAAAGAGGGCTTTCTTTCACGTTATGGATATCAACTAGGTCTTCACCAATAATGCCGCGAATTTTCTCTGCTGCCATTTCTGTGTAGCAGGTGGTTGAGCCGTAAAATAATCCAATTTTCATAGCAAACGTTCGATTTTAATTTCAGATGGCGAATTCTAACCATAAATCGACTTCGATTGCAGCGATTATCCGCTCAAGTCGTAATTTTTATGGCATTCATATTTGCTCTGGCATACTCTCAAAACAGTTTCCAATATTGTGAGTAACACTATGCAGTCGCCTCAAGGGCAGAGCGCAGACCACGGTCTCGTTGAGCAGTTTTTAGATGCTATGTGGATGGAGCGAGGATTATCGGAGAATACGCTTGTCTCGTACCGTACCGATTTGTCCAAGTTATTAGCGTGGATGGAAAAGAACAATTACCGCCTCGACTTCATTAGCCTTTCAGGTTTACAGGATTATCAAGGCTGGTTAGCCGACGCCGATTTTAAGCAGACCTCTCGTGCCCGTATGTTGTCGGCGATTCGTCGCTTGTTCCAATATTTGCACCGCGAGAAAATCAGAGGCGATGATCCAAGTGCCTTGTTGATCAGCCCGAAGCTGCCGCAACGCTTGCCGAAAGATTTGAGCGAAGAGCAGGTTGATGCTTTGCTCGATGCGCCAGATCCGAACGATCCGATTGAGCTTCGCGATAAGGCGATGCTTGAGTTACTCTATGCAACCGGTTTGCGTGTGACAGAACTGGTTAGCTTGACGATGGAAAACATCAGCCTAAGACAGGGCGTGGTGCGTGTTATTGGTAAGGGTGGCAAAGAGCGCTTAGTACCAATGGGCGAAAATGCGGTGGATTGGATAGAGACTTTTATTGAACAAGGTCGTCCACATCTACTTGGCGAAAACAGTTCTGATGTGGTTTTTCCGAGTAAACGCGCCAAGCAAATGACCCGTCAGACGTTCTGGTATCGTATTAAGCACTACTCGGTCGTCGCTGGGATCGATACAGAGCTGTTGTCACCACACGTATTGAGACACGCTTTTGCGACGCATTTACTGAACTATGGCGCAGATCTCAGGGTCGTACAGATGTTACTTGGGCATAGTGACTTATCGACAACCCAAATTTATACTCACGTGGCGACTGAAAGGCTGAAGCAAATTCACGCGCAGCATCACCCACGTGCTTAAATCCATTTATTTTTAAGGTGAACTTAATGAGCGTATTACGCCGTCTTCCTCTACTAGCGCTTCCTCTTATGATTACTGCATGTAATGCATCAGAAGCGAAAGTAGAAACAACATCAACAGCCGTAGAAGCTGCTCCAGCTCAAGCTATTGATACAGCTGCGTTAACTAAGCGTTTTGAAAAAATCGGTATTAAGGTCGATAAGATTGTGCCTTCGGATATCGATGGTCTTTTAGAAGTTCAAACCAACAGCGGCATTATCTTTTCTTCTCCAGAGGGCGATCACTTTCTAGCCGGTACACTTTACTCTTTGGATGAAAACGGAAAGTTCAGTGATGTTTTGGCTGAGCGTCAAGCTCCGCTGAATGCTGAAAAAGTGGCAGCGATGTCGGATACGGTTATTGAATACAAAGCCGATAACGAAAAGTATGTTGTGACGGTATTTACTGACATTACGTGCGGCTACTGTGTTCGTCTGCACAGCCAAATGCAAGGCTACAACGATTTGGGTATTACCGTTCGTTACATGGCTTACCCACGCCAAGGTGCGACAGGGCAAGTTGCCGATCAAATGGCGGCAATCTGGGCGTCAGATGATCCAAAAACAGCGATGCATGACGCTAAAGTAAACCGTCAAATGCCAGCGTCTGGTAAAGATCTAGCAGAGCAGAAGCAGATCATTGCTAAACAATACCAATTGGGTCGTGAGCTTGGCATCAATGGTACACCGGCTATCGTACTAGCAAGTGGTGAGTTGGTGAGTGGTTACTTGCCGCCAGCACAACTTCTTCAACGTTTAGAGCAATAATCTCGTTTTCTGTATTGCCATTTATCCCCCATGTTTTTGATTTAAGGAGAGGCCTGATTGATATCGGGCCCATTTTTATATGATAGAGATCCAACGCCGTCCAGAGGTCGACATTTCAGTCTTACCTGCTCACTTACCTGACTTGTTAAAGCGCATTTATGTGAGTCGTGGAATCGACAGTGCCGACCAACTAGAGACAGCAGCGAAAGGCTTGCACTCTTATCAAAAACTGGGCGGCATTGATGCTGCGGTTGAGCTGTTGTTCAAAGCTATTCAGCAGCAAAAACGCATCATCATTGTTGGTGACTTTGATGCCGATGGCGCAACCAGTTCAGCGTTGTCCGTACTTGCTCTACGTATGTTGGGCAGTTCTAACGTCGATTATCTGGTACCAAACCGTTTTGAAGATGGTTATGGCTTGAGCCCTGAGGTTGTCGAACAGGCAATCGAGCTTGGCGCCGAAGTGATCATGACGGTTGATAACGGTGTCTCTTCTATTGAAGGTGTTCGCTTCGCTAAAGAGAAAGGACTAGAGGTTCTGGTTACCGACCATCACTTGCCGGGCAATGAACTGCCAATGGTCGATGCGATGGTTAACCCAAACCTTGAGAGCTGTGCTTTTCCTTCGAAAGCCCTAGCGGGTGTTGGTGTCGCTTTTTATCTGATGATGGCATTGTGTGTTCACATGCGTAAGTTGGGTTGGTTTGCAGAGCGCGGCATGACAGAACCTAAGTTGATGGAATTGATTGACCTTGTGGCGCTGGGTACGGTTGCCGACGTGGTCCCACTCGACGAAAACAACCGAATTTTAGTGCATCAAGGTTTGCAACGTATTCGTGCGGGTAAAGCTCGTCCGGGTATTCAAGCCTTGATCGAAATCGCTAAGCGAGACGCTAAGCGTTTGGTGGCGTCTGATTTTGGCTTTGCTCTTGGTCCTCGTATCAATGCAGCTGGTCGATTGGATGACATGTCTTTTGGTGTTGAGCTACTAATGAGTAACAACATCCATGCGGCGCGTCGAATGGCAAGTGAACTGGATGGTTTGAACCAAACACGTAAAGAGATCGAAGAGGGCATGAAGCAAGAAGCGATGGCTTTTTGTGAGCGCCTTGAATTTGGTAAAGACGACCTACCTTCTGGCTTGGCACTATTCCAACGTGATTGGCACCAAGGTGTGATTGGTATTTTGGCTTCGCGTATCAAAGACAAATACCACCGCCCAGTGATTGCGTTTGCAGATGGCGGCGAAGGCAGTATCAAAGGTTCATGTCGTTCAATTCCGGGTCTGCACATGCGTGATGCATTGGACCGAATTGATACTCAAAACCCTGGCTTGATTCTTAAATTTGGTGGCCACGCAATGGCGGCTGGTTTAACCATCATGGAAAAGGACTTTGAACGCTTCAGCAAGCTGTTCAATGATGTGGTGAAGAATGAACTTGGAGAAACAGCACTGAAGGGCATTATCTTGTCTGATGGTGAGCTGTTACCAGAAGAGTTCTCGATGCACACCGCTGAAACGCTGCGTTCAGGTGGCCCGTGGGGACAAGCTTTCCCTGAGCCAATCTTCGATGGTGAGTTTAAAGTGCTGCACCAAAAGCTGGTGGGTGAAAAGCACCTTAAGCTGATGCTTGAGCCGCTCTACAAAGGCCACCCAACCAATGTGATGATTGACGGTATTGCCTTTAACGTCGACCTACGTCGCTGGCCTGATGCATCAGTAAAAACCGTTCATCTTGCATTTAAGCTCGATATCAACGAATTTCGCGGCAACCAATCGTTGCAGCTGATGATTGATCATATCGAAGCCAAATAGTGATTTTGGGCTCAATAATGCTCATCATATAGTGCCAAATTCAACAAGCTCTGTTCAAAAACAGGGCTTGTTTTCCTTCCCGCCCTTACAAAATTTACGTGTTTTTTATGCCTGTCAATTTTATATCCCATTAAGTTGTTGAATCTTGGTTCACCACTCTAAAAAATTCTGTATCTCCGTCACACTTTTGAGTACAATTCTTCGGTTAAATTCTACTCATAAATGATGAGCTAAAATGTTTGAAATCAATCCTATAAAAAACCGTCTGCAGGATGTGTCTGAGCGCACAAATATCCTGAGGGGGTATCTTTGACTATGACGCTAAGAAAGAGCGTCTAGAAGAAGTAAACGCAGAATTAGAACAACCGGATGTATGGAACGAACCTGAGCGTGCTCAAGCGCTAGGTAAAGAACGTTCTGCATTGGAAGCGGTAGTAGAAACGATCGACCAACTTGACCAAGGTGTTGAGGATGTTGATGGCCTATTAGAGCTTGCGGTTGAAGAAGAAGATCAAGAAACGTTCGATGAAATTGAACCAGAACTGGCCGAGCTTGAAGCTAAGCTAGAGAAGCTGGAATTCCGTCGTATGTTCTCTGGTGATCACGATGCATCAGATTGCTACATCGATTTACAGTCAGGTTCGGGCGGTACAGAAGCTCAAGACTGGACTTCAATGATGTTGCGCATGTACTTACGTTGGGCAGATTCGAAAGGCTTCAAGACTGAAGTTATCGAAGTGTCGGATGGTGATGTTGCTGGCCTTAAAGGCGCAACGGTACGTATTTCTGGTGAGTATGCTTACGGTTGGTTACGCACAGAGACTGGTGTTCACCGTCTAGTTCGTAAGTCACCATTTGATTCAAGTGGTCGTCGTCATACTTCATTTGCATCTGCGTTTATCTATCCTGAAATTGATGACAACATTACGATCGACATTAATCCTTCTGACCTACGTATTGACGTATACCGTGCCTCTGGCGCTGGTGGTCAGCACGTAAACACCACGGAATCAGCGGTACGTATTACTCACGTTCCGACTAACACTGTGGTTCAGTGTCAGAATGACCGTTCGCAGCATAAGAACAAAGATCAAGCGATGAAGCAGCTACGTGCTAAGCTTTTTGAACTTGAGATTCAAAAACAAAATGCTGAAAAACAAGCGAGCGAAGAGACGAAATCAGACATCGGTTGGGGCAGTCAAATCCGCTCTTACGTGCTGGATGATTCTCGTATCAAAGATTTACGCACCGGCATCGAAAACCGTAATACTCAAGCGGTTCTTGACGGTGACTTAGACAAGTTTATTGAAGCTAGCCTGAAATCAGGTCTGTAAGCTTTATCAACTATTAAGCTTTACCAATAATATTGGTAAAAATGCCTATATTTGCAAAAATATAGCGGTCCAAATTTTAAAAGCAGGGTACATCTCTAATGACTGATGCTGTTCAAAACGAAAACGCACAAGAAGCTTCTTCACCTGAAGAGAACAAACTAATCGCTGAGCGCCGCAGCAAGCTGGATCACATCCGCCAAAACTGCAAAGCTAACGGTCACCCAAATGACTTCCGTCGTGAGCACCTAGCTGGCGATCTTCAAGCGGAATTCGGTGAGAAGACTAAGGAAGAGCTAGAAGAGCTTAACCACATCGTTGCGATCGCTGGTCGTGTTATGGCGAAGCGTGGTCCATTCCTTGCGATTCAAGAAACTTCTGGTCGTATCCAAGCATACGCAGCGAAAGACGTTCAAAAAGTACTGAAAGAGAAGTACCAAGGCCTAGATATCGGTGACATCATCGGTGTTAAAGGTGCGCTTCACAAATCAGGTAAAGGCGACCTTTACGTGAACATGGAAGAGTTTGAATTGCTGACTAAAGCACTTCGTCCTCTACCAGAGAAGTTCCACGGTCTAACTGACCAAGAGATGCGTTACCGTCAGCGTTACGTTGACCTAATCGTGAACGAAGATTCTCGTAATGCATTCATCGTGCGTTCTAAGCTTGTATCTTCAATCCGTAACTTCATGAGCGCGAAAGGCTACCTAGAAGTTGAAACGCCAATGATGCACGTGATCCCGGGTGGCGCAACTGCACGTCCGTTCATCACTCATCACAATGCACTAGACATCGACATGTACCTACGTGTTGCACCAGAGCTTTACCTTAAGCGTCTAGTGGTGGGTGGTTTTGACCGTGTATTCGAGATCAACCGTAACTTCCGTAACGAAGGTCTATCTCCACGTCACAACCCAGAATTCACAATGATGGAATTCTACCAAGCGTACTCTGACTACAAAGACCTTATGGATCTGACAGAAGAGATGCTAAGCACGGCAGCAATGGACGTTCTTGGTTCTACTTCTATGCCTTACGGTGACGAAACGGTTGAGTTCGGTGGCACTTACGCTCGCATGAGCATGTTCGATGCAATCAAACACTACAACCCTGAGCACGCTGAGATTCAAGCGCTAACAGAAGCAGACCTACAAGACCGTGAAAAGATGGTTGCTATCGCAAAATCTGTACACGTAGACGTAGAAACGTTCTGGACATGTGGTCAGCTTCTAGAAGAGATCTTTGGTGAAACGGCTGAGCCTCAGCTAATTCAACCAACGTTCATCACTGGCTACCCAGCGGACATCTCTCCTCTAGCTCGTCGTAGCGATGACAACCCGTTCTTCACAGACCGTTTTGAGTTCTTCATCGGTGGCCGTGAAGTTGCGAATGGTTTCTCTGAGCTTAACGATGCACAAGACCAAGACGAGCGTTTCAAAGCGCAAGTTAACGCGAAAGACGCGGGTGATGACGAAGCGATGTACTACGATGCAGACTACATTACTGCACTAGAGCACGGCCTACCGCCAACAGCGGGTCAAGGTATCGGTATCGACCGTCTAGCAATGCTATTTACAAACACGCACACAATCCGTGACGTGATCTTGTTCCCGGCAATGCGTCCACAGGCGTAATTCTCGCTTATAGGGCGTAACAGCCTATGTAATTAAAAAGCCACCTTCGGGTGGCTTTTTCTGTTTTGGGGCTTCAAAACCTAGTCTGTACCTCACTCTTGATTCGAAAAATCGTTATTTCTGACATAGTCTTACTATTGAGACATAAAATCTAAGATAGTCTCACTACTATACGTCTCTGCGCTGAATACGCTCTCGCGGCATTTTGTCGAACGATGAAGCAGTGACTCGTATTAGTCTGATTTAAATAAAAATAGAATAAGGAAGAAGGATGGGAACTCAATTTAAGATGGATTCCTTACCAGGTTCTCTTATCGTCGTTGGTGGTGCGTACGAACCTTGGTTATCAGTGTTAGAACAAGTGGGTTGGCAGTGTACCCAGTGTGCAGATTTACGAAAAGCCGATGCCTTGATTGCTGATATTGGCCCATGTATTGGTATTGTCGATCTTAGTCATGATGAGTTCAGTCTCAACGGTATTGCTAACCTTGTGAGCAATAACAAGCAGGTGAGATGGCTCGCCTTTATCCGTGAATCTCAATTAAGCTCTGATACGATCTGCCAGTTTATCGTCAACTTCTGTATCGACTTTTTCACGGCACCAATCCCAGATGCTCAATTGCTGAGTACCATTGGTCACCAACTGGGTATGCTTAAGCTTGAGCAGAAGGTATGGCCAAACTACGGCATCAATAACAACATGGGACTGCTAGGCGATTCTGTGGCCGTGAAGCGCTTGAGAGACCAAGTAAAGCGTATTGGGCCGACTGATGTCAGTATCTTGATTTATGGCGAGAGTGGGGCTGGTAAAGAGACGATTGCACGCTCGATTCATCAAAATTCGTCGCGAGCACAGAAACCATTTTTAACGGTTAACTGTTGTGCCTTGTCTGAAATGAGAATAGAGGCCGAGGTGTTTGGCATATCAGCACAGTCAGCGACTGCGCCTTGTATGTTGGAAGAAGCCGATGGCGGAACCATCTTGCTTAATGATGTTTTAGCGATGCCACGCAATCAACAACTGAACCTGTTGCGCTTTCTACAAGAAGGTAAGATTGAAACTGCGAATGGACCTAAATCTGTCGATGTGCGTATTCTGGCCGCGAACTCCTCTGATATCGAGAAGGCGTTGATCGAGGGCGACTTCAATGAAGAGCTTTATCACTATATCAATGTTCTGCGTATTCATGTTCCAAGCTTAAAAGAACGTGTGAGCGATATTTCAGTACTGGCGAATCATTTTCTGCGTGAGTACTCGAAAGAGTTTAATGCTCAAGCGAAGAGCTTCTCAGACGATGCTATCCGTTCGATGAATCGATACCATTGGCCTGGAAATGTGCGTGAGCTGATGAATCAGATTAAGCGTGTTGTGTTGATGTCTGATGCTGTGATCATTGAGGATCACCAACTGGATTTACCAAAACAGAATGATGAACGCCGAAGCTTGAAGAGTATTCGAGAGCGCTCAGAGCGCGATGCGTTACTGATTGTATTGGAATCTTACGGTGGTCAGGTTTCATTGGCGGCTAAGGAGCTCGGTGTATCACGAGCGACGATGTACCGCTTGCTGAATAAACACAGCCTAATCTCTGAAGGTGTTGTTTAGACTCTTCTCTACATGACTTTATTCAGTCACCGTAAATTAAAGGCCACGTATCTACGTGGCTTTTTTGTTTCTGAAGGGTAGTCCGTTGTTTTCTAGTTAGACCCTAAGAGAGATATGCTGTGATTTTATATAAGCATAGTGAATATGTTATATGTAAATGAATATACAACTGATATTTTAGGCGAATGCATTGTTTTAAAAATGTTAATCAATTAGCGGTTGAATAATATACTCACTTGGTTAGACTTTAACCGTTAAAGCAACGATTTAACAAAGACTTGTCTGCTTTTACTTCCCCATTTTTTTTGGATTTTTTAGTTAGCTTGGAGGCGCAAATGAAACATTTCGATTTTATACAGCATATTTGCGCTTCGTTTGATCCGTGTTCTGACATGGTGACTGTTATGTCACAAACATCAGCCATGGCCGATCGAAACACCCAAGATAAACCTAACTAATAGATCCGTATCCTTATTTGGCTGCGGAAAAATAGCAGCTAAGTGAGAAACCCTCATACGATCTAACACGCTATTTTTCCTCAGTTTATTCAACAACTGGAGAGTTATTATGCGTCACTCAGTATATTTAAAATTAGCAACAGTCCTTATCCGTGCAGACCTTCGTCGTGAAGAGCGTGAATGGCAACGAAAAGTTCGTCGCAGTTCATATGATCTACCATGGAACAATACTCACTTACTAAGAGATATTGGTCTTGAAGCTGACGGTCGACCGATTGGTTTTTCTGAACCAGAAGTCGTCACGATTGAACGTCGAGTACGTCACCTTCGTCGTGTCTTAAGTGCGCGAATACCGACGTAATCTGCGGGGTTGATAGCACCTTTCAACCCCTAAGATAATTAACAGTGATAGTTATGGCGTCGAAAGTGCAAACTTTTGAACTAGAACTGGCCAAAAAAGAGAAGCGCTTGCTTCTCTTTTTTGCTTTTTTAAGCCGAGATCTGTGCTTTTTTAAGTCGTTATCTAGTAAAGGAAAAGAGTTCTACTAAGCTTTATAGAGCAAGGGAGGCCGGCTATGCAAAAGCATCAATTAGACATGTGGTTACATGGAGAGCACAAAGACTCTTATCAAACACCCAAAGTGTACGTTATTGGCTGTTCTGATATTTCAGAATATCTATTGGCGGTGGAGTACAAACATAAGCTAGAACCGGTAAAGCAAGACGGCGAGCCGCTTCACTTTGGATCCTTGGATCAAGTGAAAGAGGAGTTACTCCGGCTCGGCTTTGAAAAGGCGTATCTTCGCTTACACAACGCCTATGATGAGTTTGGTAATGAGCCAAGCCAAAGCTACTGTGATATTGAACTGGCGCTCAAACCTCATTAGAACTCGTTTCTTACTACCGACGGTTGATAACACACTGATCATCCTATCTTTGAAGTGCGTTAAGCGACCTATGCGTAGTGTGTCGTCAGCAATTTGTGGGTGAATTGAGTTCTTAGGTAAAAACCACGCGGTTTAGTCTTGATGGGCTTTCCACTTGCACCGTAGGCTTCCGTTAACACTCGGCTGTTGGCGGCTTTTGGTCGTAGATGCAGCGCTTCACCGTGCCTTGCTGTTATTTGTTCAACATTGCCTAAAACGATCAACTCCATCAGTTCTTCCCAATCTCGCTTCAAGAGTTCGTCTTCAGCTTGGCTAGGTGTCCATAGCAAAGGGGATCCTACATGCCTCTCTGCTAGCGGGATCTCTCTTTCTCCCTCGACAGGGATCCACAACACCTTAGACAGCTTGTTTCGAACGTGGCTGGTTTCCCAAGTTATGCCTTGCACACCCATCAAAGGAGCAACACACACAAAGGTGGTTTCGAGTGGCTTGCCAGAGTAGCCAATCGGAATGCTTTTTAGCTCGATGCCTAGTTTGGCAAAATCTTGTTCTGGCTTACTGCCAGCAGGTGCGCCTAAGTGCCATTCCAAAAGCTGTCCAACCCAGCCTTTATCACGCTTTAGGTCGTTCGGCATGTCCATTTCGGCTTCGTCAGCGAGCTCTTTGAAAGTCATTCCGGCAATCGCGTAGGCTCTGTCTAACAGCTCTTGTTGTGTTTGTGGTTCTGGTTTCATAATAAAAGGCATGATCAAAAAAATGATTTTATCAGAAGTTATCACCATATGACGACTGGTTAAGAAATGATCTCCTTGCGAGAAAAGGGATCAAACTCAGGGTTATCCACAGGACATAAAGGTAATTAATTGAAATATTAATTTAGTGGATAAATAAACAGGGGTTTATGGTGGATAAAATGCTTGCCAAATGGGGTTCAAAATGAATCTTTCACTTAGTAGTGTGGATAAACATCGGAGTGGTTGATCTTTAACCATGTCAGGTTTCTGAAAGATCTTTTACATTTCTAATGTTTTTTAAAACTAGAATGTTATTTTAATTTACTGATTTATAT
>NZ_JBFRTQ010000147.1:0-18404 GCF_041474195.1 Vibrio sp. 10N.222.52.C3
TCTCGTATCTCGTATCTCGCATCTGCTCTCTAGATCTTTAGAAAACAAAAAAGCCACCAAATTTGCATTTGGTGGCTTTCAAATTTTTGGCTCAGTTAATCGAGATTAACGAGTGCCGTATACCACGATAGTTTTACCGTGTGCAGAAATTAGGTTCTGCTCTTCTAGCATCTTCAAGATACGACCTACTGTCTCACGAGAACAACCAACGATCTGGCCAATCTCTTGACGAGTGATCTTGATTTGCATGCCGTCAGGGTGAGTCATTGCATCTGGCTGTTTCGCTAGGTTAAGTAGCGTTTGAGCGATACGACCTGTTACGTCAAGGAACGCTAAGTCACCAACCTTTTGGCTAGTTACTTGTAGACGGTTTGCCATTTGCGCTGAAAGGCGCATTAGGATATCTGGGTTCACTTGGATAAGTTGACGGAATTTCTTGAAAGAAATTTCAGCTACTTCACAAGGAGATTTTGCACGAACCCATGCAGTACGCTCTTGGTCTTCTTCGAAGAGGCCAAGTTCACCAATGAAGTCACCTTGGTTTAGGTAAGAAAGAATCATTTCCTTACCTTCTTCGTCTTTGATAAGAACTGCCACAGAACCTTTAACGATGTAGTACAAGGTTTCTGCCTTTTCACCAGCATGAATCAAAGTACTTTTTGAAGGGTACTTATGAATATGACAGTGTGAAAGGAACCACTCTAATGTTGGATCGGTTTGGGGTTTACCTAGAACCATAATATCTTACTTCCTCTGCAGGGTATGCTTGCCGCTTTCCGTATTTTAGCTAAGCCTGGATTGACTTGTAGGATAAGAGCACTCGTTGAGCGCTGCAAGCTATCTTGTGTTTCGTTTAAGAATAGTATCCTTTTTCAGGTACTATTTCTTGATTTTAATCGTGACCAAGCTACGATTTTTTACGCAAAATTGTGCACATGATCACGGTATGAAAAGTAATCAACCAGAATGACGTCTTGTTAGCCTATTTTTCCGGTTTCGATGAGCTGTTGTAGGATGGGCCTTACAATGAGCTCCATAGCAAAACTCATCTTGCCGCCTGGCACCACAAGCGTGTTGTGGCGTGACATAAATGAGCCATCTATCATAGCCAGAAGGTAGGGGAAATCGACGTTTTTGATGCCACGCAAACGTATAACCACGAAGCTTTCGTCTAAACTTGGGATCCCTTTAGCGTTGAGAGGGTTTGATGTGTCTACCGTTGGAACACGCTGAAAGTTGATGTGAGTACGCGAAAACTGAGGAGTAATGTAGTTAAGGTAATCATCCATCGAGCGAACAATCGAGTCCATTACTGCTTCACGAGAATGACCACGATCGCGTGTGTCGCGAACGAATTTCTGGATCCATTCTAAGTTGACGATAGGTACCATGCCGATCAGCAAGTCGACGTGTTGAGAAACATTGATATCGCCATCAACCACACCGCCGTGCAGGCCTTCGTAAAACATCACATCTGAATTTTCTGGGATCTCTTGCCATGGCGTAAAGGTGCCTGGCATTTGATTGTAAGGAACGGCTTCATCGAACGTGTGCAGGTAGCTACGTACCTTGCCTGTACCTTCGTTACCGTATTTACGGAAGAACTCTTCTAGCGCACCAAAGTCGTTGGCTTGTGGACCAAAGTAGCTGATGTGCTTACCTTGCTCGCGCGCTTTACGGATCTCGACATCCATCTCTGGGCGAGTGAAGCGATGGAAACTATCCCCTTCAACCCAAGCGGCCTTCACGTCCATCATATTGAACATTTTACGGAAGGCTTCTGAGGTGGTGGTGGTGCCGGCTCCAGATGAACCCGTCACCGCAATAATTGGATGTTTAGCGGACATGACAACCCTTGTCTTTTGAGTAACTTACTTGTTAGCAATCGTTTACCACTATAACACGGCTCCTTTATGAGCGCAGCTTAGAAGCGTTTTGTGACTTGAATATCAACGGTTTCATGGAGCTCAGAAAACACAATGCTGACTTCTCCTGAAGCTAATTGATGTTTCACTTGATCAATCTTGTTTTGCAGTGAAACCTCTACGTCGCCGTAGTCTGTGCCTTCACGCAGCACGAACTCTTTGATGAGGTTTTCCAGTGTCTCTGGCGCAATGTCTTGCCATGGGATGATCATAAATACTTCTCTCTTTTATGTTCATAAATAGGTTTATTGATGTAGAAATGCGTGTGCTTAGTATTGTTTTACTTCTATTTACTAAGGCTCGGTCATTATGCCGAATCTTGGATACTTTCATAGTAGGCAGGCAAGGCTTCTTCTAACCAAAACCTTGGCTTGAGTGTACTGCCAGTAATAAACCCAACATGGCCGCCTTTTTGAAACAGTCGATAATCGATGTTATCGGGCAGAACAAATTTTGGGATCACATCATCGGTCATGAAAGGGTCGTCTTTGGCATGAATGATCTGAGTCGGTAGTTTGATCTTATTGAGCTTAGGCAGAGCAGAACATTGCGCATAATAATCTTGGGCATTTTTGAAGCCGTGCAGAGGCGCAGTGATTCGCTCATCAAACTCATACAGTTTGGTGATGTTCTTGATGGCTTCAGCGGTGATGCCAAGTTTTTCCTGCAGCAGGTTAACCTTTTTTAGCGCATTCGATTTTAGAGAGTTGAGCAGGTACTTCTTATAGAGCTTGGAGAAACCACGCTCAATACGACTAGAGCAACACGCTAAGTCAAAAGGAGCAGATACGATGGTCGCCGCCGACAGCAATGGGTCGTCTGCGTACTCAGCCAAATAGTTCGCCAGCATGTTTCCACCTAAAGATATGCCAACCGCAACCTTAGGGTTATTCGGAAACTGGGCGTGCAGGTGTCTTAGAAAAAAGCGCGCATCTTCGACTTCACCTGAATGGTAAGCGCGAGCCAGGCGATTGGGTTTTCCGCTGCAGCCTCTGAAGTGCATCATCACGGACAACCAACCATCTTTAGCAAACGCATTCATTAATCCATTGGCATAAGGGCTCTCAAAGCTACCTTCTAAACCGTGGAATAGAACGAATATCGGCTTGCTACTGCGATCATTTTTATTTGAGGTGTCACCGTCTGGTGATTCGCTCCAAGCAAGATCAAGAAAGTCACCATCGGGTGTTTCTAAGGTTTGCCAGTGAGGATGAAACAGCGCCTGCTTTCGAATAAACCGTGGCACTAAGGTTTGTAAGTGCGGATTAGAGAGACCAGCAGCTGCGGTAAATATTGTCATAAAAACGATCCATGCTTCTTTATACGGGTTTTGATAACGTGTTGAGTTTGTAACGAAACGCCCACGTTTTTATTTGAGCTTGGTTGATTCTCGGCATAAGCGCAAGGCTTCACTTATACGAGATACAAAAACAGGCTATGGGTAACCGTTTGAATAATATCAAGGTTAAGCTTGGATCTTGATTGAATAAAAGGGAAAGAGAATGAGCTAGGGCTGTGGTGCTGGTTCAGAAAAAGCGTCGTAGAGGTTTTCAGCCCCTAATAAACGACAGTACTGAAAAGTGAGCGGTGATTGCTGGTTAGCGTACAGCTGTAGGGAGTTTATACAGTCGACCAGATCGGACTGTTGTTGCTTTTCAAGCTGTAACTCAAACTTTAGCGCTTCACGGTATAGAGAGTCGACAACGTGTGCTTTGAGATGTTTACGTAGCTCTCGATAGCTATGAAGCAGGGTTTCAGAGCGGCTCAAGCACTGTTGAACCTTGTGCCACTCCTCTTCAGCAAAAGACAATTGCTGCTCATCAAGCCATTTGAGAAGCAGCAGTAGATTGACGTTGCCGTGGAACTGGTTTTGCAAAGCTAGGCACGCATCCTTTACACCGCGCACACTGTAATACTGAAGGCTAAATTGCCATAGTCGTTCCAGTGTTAGTGATATTGGGGCGTGCTCTGGACTCATAAGCTATCCATATCCTGTTCCATCTGCTCAAGCTCTTCTTGAGTGGACATCCAATCCATTTCAACTTCTTCTAGCTGTGACTTACTGCTCGCTTGGAGAGCGAGTACTTTATTCAGTTTAGCCTTATTTTCAGCTTCATACAGTGAAGTGTCGGATAATTCTTGTTCGGCTTCTTCAAGAGCCTGCGTTAACTTATCCATCTGCTTTTCAAATTGAGTGAGCTTTTTACGAAGTGGTGCCGTCAGTTTACGGAACTCGGCTTCTTTTCGTTTCTGCTCTTTTTTCGCTGCTGCACTGTTGGCGCCGTCTTTTGCTGGTGCCAATGCTTGTGCTTCTTTGCGCTCAACTTTCTGCTGTTCGGTTAGCCACTTGTAGTAATCGCTTAAGTCACCATCAAACGGTGCTACTTGGCGGTCGTGTACAAGGTATAAATCATCGGTAGTCGCACGCAGTAGGTAACGGTCGTGCGATACGATAACCATTGCGCCTTCAAATGTCTGCAGGGCAAAAGTCAGCGCTTGACGCATGTCGAGATCCAAGTGGTTGGTTGGTTCATCGAGTAGCAACAGGTTTGGTTTTTGCCATACCAGTAGCGCTAATACTAAACGCGCTTTTTCACCACCTGAGAAGGGTGCTACTTTATCAAGTGCTTTTTCACCTTGGAAACCGAAGCTACCTAGGTAATCACGCAATTGTTGCTCGGTGTGTTTAGGGGCAATCTGCATCATGTGCTGCAGCGGTGTTTCTTCTGGGTGCAACGTTTCTAACTGGTGCTGTGCAAAGTAACCAATCTTAACGCCTTGCGAATAACTCAGTTCACCGCCTTGCTGTTTCAGTTCGCCAGAAAGCAGTTTAATCAGTGTTGATTTACCAGCGCCATTTCGGCCAAGCAAACCAATACGACTGCCCGGTACTAGGTTCAAGCGAATCTTTTCTAGAATCAGATTGTCATCATAGCCCGCTGATACTTCATCCATCATCATGATTGGGTTTGGTAGTGCGTCTGGTTCTCTAAATTCAAAGCTGAATGGGTTATCAAACTGAGCAGGCAGCACTTGTTCCATTTTCTCTAGCGCTTTAATACGGCTTTGCGCTTGGCGAGCCTTTGAAGCTTTGTAACGGAAACGGTCAATGTAGCTCTGCATGTGAGACATCTGTTTCTGCTGCTTTTGGTACATCGCTTGTTGCAGAATCAGTTTTTGCGCTCGTTGGGTTTCGAACGATGAGTAGTTACCCGTGTACTCATTGAGCTGTTGGTTTTCAACGTGCACGATGCGGTTGACGATAGGGTCTAAGAAGTCTCTATCGTGCGAGATAAGCACTAGCGTGCCAGGGTAGCTTTGCAACCAACGCTCGAGCCACATTACTGCGTCTAAATCCAAGTGGTTGGTAGGCTCATCGAGTAGCAGTAGGTCACTGCGACACAGTAGGGCTTGCGCTAGGTTCAAACGCATACGCCAACCACCTGAGAATTGAGTCAGGTTCCATGTCATTTGTTCTTGGCTAAAGCCTAGGCCATCCAGTAACTCGGCAGCACGTGCCTTTATGCTGTAACCACCAATGGTTTCAATCTTGCCGTGGATCTCTGCTACCAATGTGCCATTGTCGGCTTGTTCAGCTTTCTCTAGTTGATCTTCAAGGCCGCGGTATTCACGGTCACCATCAATCACGTATTCAATTGCTGTTCTTTCTAATGCAGGGGTTTCTTGAGCAACCCAAGCCATTTCCCAATGGGCAGGTTTGCTGAATGAGCCCGCATCAATAGACAGTTCGTCCTTAATTAAGGCGAATAGCGTAGATTTACCACAGCCGTTTTTACCAACCAAACCGATCTTGTCGCCAGGGTGAAAAGTCGCAGATGCTTGGTCGAGGAGTGGCTTACCGCCGCGTAGCAATTGAATATCAGAGAAAGTAATCATAATTGAAATAGCATAGAAATTAGAGGTGAACAGACGCCTGCATAGTAGGCTGAAACCAGATAAAAGTCGATCACAATGCAATTTGCGTTATGATGCCAATAACATATTAATAACTTTTGCTTAAATTCTTGTGGCCTTGCCACCGTTTAGCCCTCAAAGGAATGTTTCAAAGGAATGAGTAATACTCCCTCGACAGACAAAGTCGTGCCAAAGGTGTTGATCATCTACGCGCACCCAGAGCCGCAAACCTCTATTGCTAACCAGATGATGGTTAAGAAGGTAGAGTCGCTCGGTCATGTCAAAGTTCATGATCTCTACGCCATCTACCCTGACTTCTTTATTGATGTGCCTTATGAGCATGAATTGCTCCTTCAGTACGATGTGATCGTGTTTCAGCATCCTCTGTTCATGTATTCCTGTCCTTCATTGTTAAAAGAGTGGTTTGATCGCGTGTTAGGCAAGGGCTTTGCTTTTGGTGAGCAAAGTGCGCTTAAAGACAAACACTGGCGCAGTGTGATTACTACCGGTGGTAAAGAAGAGGCGTTTGGTGCCGCAGGTTATAATAAATATCCATTACAAGAGATCTTGCAACCATTCGAGCTCACCGCTGCTTTGTGTCAAATGAACTGGATATCCCCTTTGGTTTTACACTGGGCACGAAATGTCACCGATATGACGCGTTACCAACACGCCGAAGCGTATCGAAATTGGTTGCGAGACCCGCTACAAGATATAGGAGCAGATGATGGCTCTGACTAATGATTTTCTACAAAGTAGCGTTATATTTTTAGCGGCTGCTGTGGTTGCGGTTCCTATCGCACAGCGCGCCGGTTTGGGTTCAGTACTCGGTTACCTATTAGCAGGTGTGGCAATTGGCCCATGGGGGCTGGGCTTAATCAGTGATGTAGAGGCGATTCTGCACTTCTCCGAATTCGGGGTGGTACTGCTGCTCTTCCTGATTGGTTTAGAGCTTAACCCGAAAAAACTGTGGCAGATGCGAGCCCCCATTCTCGGGTTGGGCGGCGCGCAAGTGCTGATCACCACTCTAATTATTACCGCCATCGCCTGTCTATTTGGATTAACCTGGCAAACCAGTCTCGTGATAGGTATGGGTTTGGCGCTGTCTTCGACTGCGATTGCCTTGCGTGTTATTGAAGAGCGAGAGCTCGGCGGCAAAGAAGCAGGGCAGTCGGGCTTTGCAGTACTGCTTTTCCAAGATATCGCTGTTATTCCAATGCTAGCAATGTTGCCTCTACTTGCGGGTAATACCGGCGGTAGCTGGGCTGACATGCTGTGGATGCTGGGTGGCGTGATTGGCCTACTGGTCGGTGGCCACTTCTTGTTGAGACCACTTTTCCGATACGTAGTGATGAGTGGTGTGCGTGAGTTATTCACCGTCGCGGCGCTGTTACTTGTGATTGGTATTGCTGTGATCATGCAACGGATTGGCTTGTCGATGGCATTAGGTACCTTCCTAGCGGGCGTACTTCTGGCTGAAAGTGAATATCGACACGAGCTTGAGATCGCGATTGATCCATTCAAAGGTTTACTGCTTGGTCTGTTCTTTATCTCTGTGGGTATGGCGGTAAACCTAGGTCTACTGGCAGAAAGCCCATTCGCAATACTTATTGCAGTGTCGTCGCTAGTCGTATTGAAAGGTTTGGTGCTGTATGCGCTGGCTCGTATCTTCGGCACTCAAGCTAAAGCACGCAGCCGAATGGCGATGATCCTTAGCCAAGGTGGTGAGTTCGCTTTCGTTATTTTTACTGCGGCGAGTGCTCAAGGCATCTTAAGTGGCGAACAAGTGTCGTTCTTACTGGTGGTTGTGAGCCTTTCTATGGTGACCACGCCATTGATGCTTAAACTGCAAGACCGATTCTTTGCACGTCAGCTTAATCAAATCAGTGAAAGTGCGATGTCTTCGGATGTGGTTGATCGCAGCCCTCGAGTGATTATTGCGGGCTTTGGTCGTTTTGGTCAGATCATTGGTCGTCTGATGTATGCCAACAAGATTCGTATCACTGTCCTTGAAAGTGATGCCAGCCAAATACACATCCTTAGAAAGTTCGGCTACAAGGTGTTTTACGGAGACTCGACTCACCTAGAGCTATTACGCGCAGCCGGTGCTGATAAAGCAGAGGCGATTGTGTTGTGTACTGACTCCCCAGATGAAATCATGAAAACCGTCGATTTATGTAAGCAGCACTTCCCACGCTTAAAGATCTTGGCGCGTGCACGAAGCCGTGTTGAAGCGTATCAACTACTTAACCACGGTGTGAGTAACTATTCGCGTGAAACCTTCCTTGGAGCATTGGATTTAGGTCGTCAAACATTGACTGAACTTGGCATGCATCCATATAAAGCGAAGCGAGCAGAAGCACACTTTAGAAAGTTGGATAATGGTATGCTGAAAGAGTTGCTGCCTCAGCATAACGAAGATGCCGAGTTAGCCCAAAGAGCGAAAGAGGCTCGTAAAGAACTTGAAGAGATCTTTGGACACGAGATGGAAAACGATCACCAATCTCGAAACTATTGGCAGTAGCTTGAAGTGATAGCTCATGCTTGAGCTTAGAAATAGAGCTTGGGCATAGAAATAACAGACTATAGAACTAACCTAATAATAAACGCGGTCTCTGCTTAACTTATCAATAAAGTGAGTGGGAAGAACCGCGAATCCAGAGTAGTAAAGGATATGAACGTGAAACAGAAAAAACGCTTTATCGCAGGGGCAAGCTGCCCAAGTTGCAGTACTCAAGACACACTCCGTTGGTGGATTGAAAATAATATCGAGCTGGTGGAATGTGTCGATTGTGACTTCACAGAACAGCGTAAACCGAAAACTGTAGAGAAATCTGAACACGCGAATCAAGAAATGATCGGTATTTTTAAGCCAGAATGATTGAGTTTCGTTAATTGATCCCCATAATATCCCGGTACAGAATTTTTCCTAAGCTCAACTGTTCGAGCTTAGTCCAAACCTCCTTGGAGCTCTCATGAAAATTGAAAAGAACGTAGTAGTTAGTGTTGCATATCAAGTGAAACTTGAAGATGGCGTAGTAGTTGACCAATCAACTGCAGAAGCTCCACTAGATTACCTTCACGGTCACAACAACCTAATTACAGGTCTTGAAAAAGAGCTTGAAGGCAAAGTAGCTGGCGACAAGTTCTCTGCAACTGTTACTCCAGAAGACGCATACGGCGAACACAACGACGCACTAGTTCAACGTGTTCCTGCTGACGTATTCCAAGGTGTTGAGCAAATCGAAGTTGGCATGCGTTTCCTAGCGGATACTGACCAAGGTCCAATCCCAGTTGAAGTTACTGAAGTAGATGGCGACGAAGTTGTTGTTGATGGTAACCACATGCTAGCTGGCCAAACTCTAACGTTTGACGTTGAAGTTGTAGCGGTTCGTGAAGCGACTGAAGAAGAAGTTCAACACGGTCACGTACACCAAGAAGGCGGCTGTGGCGGTCACGACCACGATCATGACCACGAAGGCGGTTGCTGTGGTGGCGAAGGCCATGACCACGGTGAAGAGAAAAAAGACGGCTGCTGCGGCGGCGGTAGCTGTGGTTCTCACTAATACCGAATTAACGGTTTAGTTTAAGAATCTTGAAAGCCTCCCTTGTGGAGGCTTTTTGCGTTTAGGAGTCTCGCTTTTTGACCTCGCTTTTCTCTACCAAACTAAGTGTCCGCAAATCTAAGCATTCGTAAAAGTTTGGTTTTCGTTATCAGACATCGAACCATGGATGTGGTATTGATAGCACAACATTATAAGACGACGTCAGTGGAGAGTTTGTATGTCACAGCCTTTTTCAATTGCCATTCATGGTGGTGCAGGAACCATCTTGCGCGAGCAAATGAGCTATGAATTAAAAGCGGGTATTACCGAGGCTTTGGAAAAATCGGTTTTGGCTGGTTATCAAATATTGCAATCGGGTGGTGATGCTCTGGATGCGGTAGTGGCATCGGTTAAGGTGATGGAAGACAGCCCGCACTTTAATGCCGGTAGGGGCTCTGTTTTAACGCATGATGAATTTGTTGAGATGGATGCTTCTGTGATGCACGGCCGCGAAATGGATGCGGGTGCTATTGCAGGCGTTCGCCATATCAAAAATCCAATTGAACTTGCGCGTGATGTGATGCTGAAAAGCGACCATGTGTTGCTGATTGGTGAAGGTGCCGAGAAGTTTGCGTTTGAGCATGACTACACCTTTACCGAGCAAGACTACTTCTTTACTGAGCGTCGCTATGACCAACTTCAGTCGATGAAAGAGAAAGGCATCTTTGCTCTGTCTGAAGCGAAATATGATCAGCAGCAAGCTGAGAAATACCCCGACGACAAAAAGTACGGCACGGTCGGTGCAGTAGCATTAGATCAAGCGGGTAACTTAGCAGCAGCAACCAGTACCGGTGGCGTGACCAATAAGAAATACGGCCGTGTGGGTGATTCTCCGATTATTGGGGCGGCAACCATCGCTGAAAATGGCAACGTTGCCGTCTCAACAACCGGGATGGGGGAGTTCTTCCTACGTAAAATGGTCGCCAGTGATGTCGCAGCACGAATGCGTTATCTGAAAGAAGATGTGCACACCGCTTGTGAAACGATCATTCAAGGTGAATTGAAAACCATGGGTGGAGAAGGTGGCTTGATCGCTATCGATGGCCAAGGCGATATACATTTTGGTATGAACAGCTCAGGAATGTATCGTGCAAGCGTTGATACTCAAGGTCGTGTTGAAGTGAAGATTTATGCCGACGACTAAGTTGGTATCGGCTTAATTGGCTTTAGCTTATTCACTGAGATGAAATAAACAAAAGGGCGACAGATAAGTATCTGTCGCCCTCTTAGTTTTCTATGTCCCGTCCTGAAATGTGTTTACACATTGAGGACGAGAAACTAACGATATGCGTCGTTAGATTTAATTGGTTATTTTGAACCGCACTTAATAGTGTGGAGGTGGCGTCTCTTCTGATGCGTCAGCTAGATTAGAGCCATCCATATTTTTTACTTTGCCAACCACGAACTTCATCTGATCTTGCATTCTCGTGATTAAAATTTGTTGTTGGCTAAGCGCTTCATTGAGTTCTTCAATGGTCTGTTCTTGGAAAGCTAGCTGACACTCTAGGTCATTTACGCGGCTTTCTAGTTGTTCAACTCGCTTTTCTGTCATCGTTCTTAATCCACATTCCAAGCTTGGGCAATGCCCGCAGAGGTGCCCGATATCACACGGTTCTTATCATCAAAGGCTGCATCATACACTACCGCACGAGGAGGGCGAGCATCTTTTAATGGCTCAGCATCGTGGCGAGAAATTCGCTTGCCATCCTGAGTATTCCACACACTCACTTGGCTGGATGGTGTGCCCGTCACCAACATACTGCCGTCATCAGAAAAACGCGCACTCGAGAAAATCAACTGTCGAGACCAGCTTTGCAATTGCGCTTGAGGTTCGCCCGTTTCAAGATCCCAAATCATCGCTTGATTGCCGCCATCAGAGGTAAAAGCCAGCTCGCCATCGCGTTGTAGCGCGACTCGTACTACTCTTTGTTCATGCTCAAAGGTGCGTAATACCAAGCCTGACTCGGTATCCCACAGGTAGGCTTTATAGTCGTTGCCACCTGATAATGCGTAGCGACCATTGGAAGAAAGGGAAACAGAATTAACTTTTTCTCGGTGAGCAAGGAACTCAAGACGGCGTCCGGTGACTAAGTCCACATAGATGGCTTTTCCATTAGAAAGGCCAAGCAATACTTTTTCACCATTGCTAGAGATATCGACATCGCGAATCAAGCCGTCGGAGATAGACCAGAGCCCTTGTGCTTGAGTCCAAGATAAGTCCCAAACGGCGAAGTTCATCTGGCTAGCGGTAATGGCAAAACGGCCATTGTCCGAGATACGGATACGCGATACTTGGTTTTCTAACTGGTCTTGTGGACCAAGCTGAGCCAACTCTTGGTCTTCGGCGAGGTCCCAAAGGAGCAGTTGCTTTTGCTGAGAGTAGAGCAGGGCGAAGCGTCCATCTCTGCTGAGTGCAAAGCTGGTGGCACCATTGGGCTCAATTTCCCAACGCTGCTCATCATCTTGGAAGAAAAAGCAACCATTTAACAAGGTGATGACAATTGTACATAGCAATGAGTGGAAAAATATTCGCATCACATCTAATAATCCGGTTTGTGTCGAAAGACATATGACTAGTATATTGTTATAACTAACGTATTCACACCAATCTAATCATTAGATTTGTGCACAATAACCAATGGCTTGGCCATTAATTGGAGAATTCAATGAAATCAGTTTTAAAAGTATCACTGCTTGCCGCAACGGTTATGCTAGCAGTTGGTTGTCAGAAAGAAGAACCAAAGGCAGAAGCTCCACAGGTAGAAGAAGTTAAAGTTGAAGCAGTAAACTTTAAAACAGAAGATGACAAAGCGGCTTACGCAATCGGTGTATCTTTCGCTAACTACCTAAGCACAAGCATTGATAAGCCAAGCGAGCTAGGTATCAACCTAGACAAAGATATGGTTCTTCAAGGTATCGAAGACGTATTCGCAGAGAAAACAGCACTTAACGAAGAAGAAACTCGCGCAGCTCTTGAAGCTCTAGACAAGCGTGTTGCTGAAACTATGCAAGCACAAGCGGCAGAGAAATCAGCTGAAACTAAGAAAGCAGGTGATGACTTCCGCGCTGAGTTCGCTAAAACTGAAGGCGTTAAGCAAACTGAATCTGGTCTACTTTACCAAGTAATGACTGCTGGTGAAGGCGCTTCTCCAAAAGACACTGATACCGTTCAAGTACACTACAAAGGTACGCTAACAGACGGTACTCAGTTCGACAGCTCTTACGATCGTGGCGAGCCAGCAACATTCCCACTAAACCGCGTAATCCCAGGCTGGACTGAAGGCGTACAACTGATGCAAGTTGGTTCTAAGTACAAGTTCGTTATCCCGCCAGAGCTAGCATACGGTGAGCAAGACACACCGACTATCCCAGCTAACTCAACGCTAGTATTCGAAGTAGAACTACTAAACATCGATAACGCTGAAGCAGCTCCTGCACAGTAATATCGGTTAAAAGCCTCGTACTAAAATACGTTGATTGAATAAAAAGCCTAACTTTGAGTTAGGCTTTTTTATGATTTGAAGATGAGTATTTGATTTTTAAACTTGTTCTAAATCACTAGTTGCAATGTTAGCTAGGTGTGCAATTAAAATTTTCTGATAAACTTACATAAATTTGTTGATTTTTCACACGAAGGTAAGGAATAAGTGACTACTACAGAAACAGTCAATGCAGATGTGTTACTTGAAATGGAATCAGTCCACGTTATGCCATTCAGTGAACACGATAAAATCATTCTAAGATCTTATGAGGCCGTTGTTGACGGTATTGCGAGCCTTATTGGTCCGTTTTGTGAAATCGTTTTGCACTCTTTAGAAGACCTCAATACTTCTGCGATTAAAATTGCCAACGGCGAAAATACAGGTCGTCAGGTTGGCTCGCCGATCACCGATCTTGCATTGAAGATGTTAAAAGATATTGAAGGTTCTAAGCGTAACTTCTCACGTTCATACTTCACTCGCGCTAAAGGCGGAGTGTTGATGAAGTCGATCACGGTTGCTATCCGCAACGGTGAAGACCGAGTGATTGGCCTACTGTGTATTAACGTGAATCTAGACGCGCCATTCTCACAAGTGCTGCAATCGTTCATGCCTACACAAGACGCAGACGAAGCCGCATCATCGGTTAACTTCGCTAGTGACGTTGAAGAACTTGTCGACCAAACGGTTGAACGCACCATTGAAGAAATTAACGCTGACAAATCGGTATCGAACAATACTAAGAACCGTCAGATCGTGATGGAGCTGTACGACAAAGGTATTTTCGATATTAAAGACGCGATCAACCGCGTTGCTGAGCGACTGAACATCTCTAAGCACACCGTGTACCTATACATCCGCCAACGTAAAACAGAGGATGAAGAGGGTTGCTAAGCTATACACTCCTAGTGAATGGGCCAGTCTATGGCTCACAGTCAGCAAGAAGTGCCTACCAGTTTGCCGTGGCTCTGATTAAACAGGGCCACAAACTTCACAGTGTGTTCTTCTATCAAGATGGCGTGAGTAACGGCTCAGACCTTACCGTACCGGCTAACGATGAATTTGATTTAGCTTCTGCTTGGCAAAAGCTGGCTGATGAACACGATGTTAGCCTTGAAACCTGTGTGGCAGCTGCGCTAAGACGCGGAGTGATTAGCTCTGAAGAAGCAGAGCAACATCAACTAAGTGCCTCTAACCTAGCCACTGGATTTACTCAAGCCGGATTAGGGAGCTTATCGGAAGCGCTACTAACGCAAGATAGGGTTGTGCAGTTTTGAGAAAGTTAGCCTTTATATTTAACAGTTTCCCTCATACGACCGCTGCGGGTAGAGAAGGGTTAGACGCCCTGCTTGCTGCATCTGCTTACAGTGAAAATATCGCCGTGTTCTTTGTTGGCGATGGCGTGACACAGCTTCTCAAGGCGCAGCAGCCCGACGAAATACTATCGCGTGACTACATCTCCGCATTCAAACTTATGGACCTGTACGACATCGAACAGGTGTATGTGTGTCAGCGTAGTCTGAGTCAGTTTGGTCTTTCAGCAGACAACCTGCTAATCGATGTGACCACCGTTGAAGCCGACGAGTTAACGCAGAAGTTAGCTCAGTGCCAACAGATCCTGACTTTCTAGGGGACGCTATGCTTCATATCGTAAAATCAGTCGACAAGCTTAAACTTGCATTGACCTATTCTCAGCCACAGGACCAGTTCCTTTTGGTGGAAGATGCAGTGTATGTTTGCCTTCCTAATCATGAGTTATTCACTCAAATCTGCGCAGTAGAGCAGGTGTCGGTGTTAAAACCAGATCTCGATAGCCGAGGTTTACAACTACTTGTCTCAAGTACCATTGATCAAGTTGACTTCGATGGCTTCGTTAAACTGACGGTTTTGAGCGACAAATCAGTGACTTGGTAAGCGTCTTTTATCAGTTTGGTTAAAATTAGACCATCCTGAGCTCTAGACGGCTAAAAAAGATCTGTATATTTCTTGACACACCTCCCACTGCTGAATAGAATTTTGCGTCCCTAATTACGACTTGTGATTAGGGATAGATTTTTCACAAAGCTTACTTTCAAGTAAATTTCAGGAGCTAGTTAATGGCAACTATTAACCAGTTGGTTCGCAAACCTCGTGTAAAGCAAGTTGTTAAAAGCAACGTGCCTGCACTAGAAGCGTGCCCACAAAAACGTGGTGTATGTACTCGTGTTTACACTACTACACCTAAAAAACCTAACTCGGCACTACGTAAAGTATGTCGTGTACGTCTAACTAACGGTTTCGAAGTAACTTCGTACATCGGCGGTGAAGGCCACAACCTACAAGAGCACAGTGTTGTACTAATCCGTGGCGGTCGTGTAAAAGACCTTCCGGGTGTTCGTTACCACACTGTTCGCGGCGCACTTGACTGTGCTGGCGTTAACGACCGTAAACAAGGTCGTTCTAAGTACGGTGTGAAACGTCCTAAGTCTTAATTGATTCTCTTTTTTAAAAAAGAAATCGTTAAGTAAGGCCAAACACTATTTTATTTATTATTCTGAAAAGTTTTGGAAAAAACCTGAAGAAGACAACGGAGAATATCCATGCCACGTCGTCGCGTAATAGGTCAGCGTAAGATCCTTCCAGATCCTAAGTTCAAATCTGAATTGCTGGCAAAATTCGTTAACATCCTTATGGTTGACGGAAAGAAATCTACTGCAGAAAAAATCGTTTACACTGCACTAGATTCAATGGCTGAGAAGTCTGGTAAAGACCACTTAGCTGTATTTGAAGAAGCTCTTGAAAATGTTCGCCCAGCGGTAGAAGTTAAATCTCGCCGTGTAGGTGGTTCAACTTACCAAGTACCTGTAGAAGTTCGTCCGGTTCGCCGTAACGCTCTTGCTATGCGTTGGGTAGTTGAAGCTGCGCGTAAGCGTGGTGAAAAATCTATGGCTCAACGCCTAGCTGCTGAAATGCTAGACGCGTCTGAGAACAAAGGTACTGCGGTTAAGAAACGTGAAGACGTTCACCGCATGGCTGACGCAAACAAAGCGTTCGCACATTACCGTTGGTAATACCTTTTTAGTGCTGCAAGGTTCCTTGCAGCACTTCTTTAGTTCCTATGCTTATGCTAGGAACTATTGCTATTTCTAGGGCAAGCAATTTTTAGCGAAGCATCGCTTTTAACGCCTAATCTAGACATAGCAATAGTCCCTAAGTCTCTAATAAGAGGATTCAACCGTGGCTCGTAAAACTCCTATAGAGCAATACCGTAATATCGGTATCGTTGCTCACGTAGATGCAGGTAAAACAACCACAAGTGAACGTATTCTGTTCTATACCGGTCTTTCTCACAAAATCGGCGAAGTTCACGATGGTGCAGCAACCATGGACTGGATGGAGCAAGAGCAAGAGCGCGGTATTACGATCACTTCAGCAGCAACCACTACGTTTTGGCGTGGTATGGAAGCTCAGTTCTCGGACCACCGTATTAACATCATCGACACTCCTGGACACGTTGACTTCACAATCGAAGTAGAACGTTCTCTGCGTGTGCTTGATGGTGCAGTTGTTGTGTTCTGTGGCTCATCTGGTGTTGAACCTCAGTCAGAGACAGTATGGCGTCAAGCTGATAAGTACCAAGTTCCACGTATGGTTTTCGTTAATAAAATGGACCGTACCGGCGCTGACTTCTTGCGCGTAGTTGAACAGATCAAGGACCGCTTAGGCGCAACTCCTGTTCCAATTCAACTGAACATTGGTGCTGAAGAAAACTTCCAAGGCGTTGTCGATCTTATCAAGATGAAGGCAATTAACTGGAATGAAGCTGACCAAGGCATGACTTTCACGTACGAAGATATTCCTGCAGACATGCAAGAAATGGCTGAAGAATATCGTACAGAACTTGTTGAAGCTGCTGCAGAAGCAAATGAAGAGCTGATGGATAAGTACCTTGAAGAAGGTGAACTAACAGAAGCTGAAATCAAACAAGGTCTTCGTACTCGTACCCTTAATAATGAAATCGTACTTGCTACTTGTGGTAGTGCATTCAAAAACAAAGGTGTACAAGCTGTTCTAGATGCAGTTGTTGATTTCCTTCCTTCTCCAGTCGATGTACCTGCAATTAAAGGTATCGATGAAGATGAGAACGAAGCAGAGCGTCACGCAGACGACAAAGAACCGTTCTCAGCGCTAGCATTTAAGATTGCAACA
Organism: Vibrio sp. 10N.222.52.C3; assembly: GCF_041474195.1. NCBI lineage: Bacteria > Pseudomonadati > Pseudomonadota > Gammaproteobacteria > Vibrionales > Vibrionaceae > Vibrio > Vibrio sp. 10N.222.52.C3. The sequence continues at coordinate 17,113 of NZ_JBFRTQ010000147.1, forward strand.
GACCCATTCGTTGGTACTTTAACTTTCATCCGTGTTTACTCTGGTGTTGTTGAAAGCGGTAAAACAGCTTATAACTCTGTGAAGAAACAACGTGAACGCTTAGGTCGCATTGTTCAAATGCACTCAAACAAGCGAGAAGAAGTAAAAGAAGTACGAGCAGGTGACATCGCAGCCATCATTGGCCTGAAAGATGTGACTACTGGTGAAACCCTTTGTGACCAGAACCATAAGATTGTTCTTGAGCGCATGGAGTTCCCAGACCCAGTTATTCAGATCGTTGTAGAGCCAAGCTCTCAAGCTGATCAAGATAAAATGACTATCGCTCTAGGTAAACTAGCAGCGGAAGACCCATCGTTCCGCGTTGATATGGATGCGGAAACTGGCCAGACTCTGATTTCTGGTATGGGTGAACTACACTTAGATATCATCGTTGACCGTATGAAGCGCGAATTTAGCGTGAACTGCAACGTTGGTAACCCGCAAGTGGCTTACCGTGAGACTATTCGTGGTACAGCGAAAGCGGAAGGTAAATTTATCCGTGAACATGGTGGTAAAGGTCAGTACGGTCACGTATGGCTGAAACTAGAACCATCAGAAGCTGGCGAAGGCTTTGTCTTTGTGGATGAAATTGCCAATGGTATCGTACCGAAAGAGTTTATCGCTTCAGTTGCTAAAGGCGTTGAAGAGCAGATGAACAATGGTGTGCTTGCTGGCTATCCAGTTTTGGATATCAAAGCTACACTGTATGATGGTTCTTACCATGAAACAGATTCAAGTGAGATGGCGTTTACAATCGCTGCCTCTATGGCTTTCAGAACGGGTGCACTTGAAGCGCAACCAGTTCTGCTTGAGCCTATGATGAAAGTTGAAGTAACTACTCCAGAAGACTGGATGGGTGACGTTGTTGGCGATATTAACCGTCGTCGCGGCATCATCGAAGGTATGGACGAGGGGACAGCTGGCCTGAAGATAATTCGTGCACAAGTTCCGTTGTCTGTCATGTTCGGTTACGCAACTGATTTACGTTCTGCGACACAAGGTCGTGCTTCTTACTCTATGGAGTTTAGTGAGTACGCTGAAGTGCCTAACAATGTTGCAAAAGCAATCATTGCAGAGCGTGGTTAAACAAAAGGAAGGCATTTTTTTTCATTTTTTGAAAGAACAATGCGTCCAAATATTGCGCTAACGAGAGTTGGCGCATAAAATAGCAATTTCTGGCGCGTCTCGCTCAATAATGAACGTGGCGAATCATAACTAGGAAGGAACACGATTGTGTCTAAAGAAAAATTTGA
>NZ_JBFRTQ010000148.1:0-29781 GCF_041474195.1 Vibrio sp. 10N.222.52.C3
CTTTACGGGGTCACTTCATGATCAGCGGCTTTCTTGATGGAGATAAGCGGAGGTTAGTTGTCCAACCCTTTAATTGGGTTCATCGAGTGATAAACGGTGTTCACGTCACCAGTCATCGACAAAGAACTCAAGTCATCAATGAAGAAACGGCTGGTCATTGTGTGCTTACCGCCATTGATAAAGATTTCGATCACTGACTTATCAACATAAACCTCGATGGTTTGCTTGGTGCTCAACCTCGGTGCTTTTCTCACTGAGCCAAACTCTTCCGCGTAGAGCTGAGACATCTTACTGCGATCAAGCATGAACTCCTTTTCTGTAGCACTGAACACGATGTTATCACCCGCAACGTTAGCAAGTGTAAACTCAAACTCGTCAGTATCAGTTTCGAGCTCAACCATGAAGCTGGTTGTATCCAATTCAAGAGCATTTTCAACCACCACAGCTTCACCCTGTAGCGCTTTCAATTCAGGTAAAGCAGACTGAACAAGATAGCCATCTTGGATTTGAAGTTCGCGTGGTAACGACAACATGCCCGCCCACTGATACTCATTAGATGGTGTATCAATCTCAGGCAGACCAATCCAAGCAATCAGAATACGGCGGCCTGTATCATCTAAATAAGTCTGTGGTGCATAGAAATCGAAGCCATAATCTGGCTGCGCAATATCTTGGTGGTTTTCCAGTTCTACCGAATCGAGATTTAGGCGGTCACCGACGATATAAGCCACCGAGTAGATATTTTTGAAATCGTATGGATTTTCGCTAGACACACCTTGTGGAGAAAACAGCATCACCGACTGATTCTCTATTTCAAAGAAATCTGGGCATTCCCACATATAGCCAAGGTTGTTGTAACGAGTTTGAATTGGACCTTTGTGCTGCCAATTCATCAGGTCTCGGCTGCAATATAGCGCCATAGAGCCAGTATTTTGAGGCGTTTGAGCACCCACAACCATCAGATAATCGCCGCCCTGTTTCCACACTTTTGGGTCTCGGAAATGTTCGGTGTAGTGATCGTTTTCGATAACCACGCCGTGCTTTTCTATTTTGCCGTCAGCAGTCATCTTGGCAAAACATTGAGTTGGCACTCGCAACCAATTTCCGTCGCGCTTGTTACCTGTAAAAAACAACAATGCATTGTCGTTTTCAACCAATGCACCACCAGAGTAAACACCGTGAGAGTCGTAATCTTGGTCTGGGTGCAAGCCAATGCCGTGGTCTTCGAAATGAACGAAGTCTTTGGTAGAAAGGTGGTACCAGTACTTCATACCATGGACGGGGCCAACTGGCGTCCATTGGTAAAATAGGTGGTGTTCACCATTAAAGAAACACAGACCATTCGGATCATTAAGCAGACCAAACTTAGGCGCAATATGGTAGCTTGGATAGCCAGAGTCTTGTTTGCGAAGCTCTACCATCGCATCAATACTCTCTAGAGAAATATCTTCTATACGGCGATATCTTTGCTCTACTGTCCAGTTCGAGTTCAAACTCATACACTCTCCTCTACGGCATTCGTATTTGAAGAGTCTTTTTGAATAAACTGAGTAAGAGCTTCTTGCGTTGGAAGTGCGGTCATTGCGCCTTTTTGCGTGGTCGCCAGTGCACCACACCCATTCGCCCACTGAATTGCAGAATCGACGACTTGTTGATTGTTCCACTCATCATCTTGAGAAAGCTTTGCAAGCAAACCGCCAACAAAAGCATCGCCTGCACCCGTGGTATCCACTGGCGTCACTGAGCGACCTGAAATCAACACACCTTGGTTTTCAAATACTCGCCAAACGCCTTTCGCGCCCTGCGTAACCAGAACAAGCGTGTTGTTAAGATCTGCAATGTTAGCCAAACCTTGTTCCATCGAAGTTGAATCGGTTAAGAAATCCAGTTCTTCTTCTGAGAATTTAACCACATCAGCCAATTCAACCGCTTTCATGACCACAGACTTAATTTCAGATGGGTTTTGCCACACTTCATCACGAAGGTTTGGATCGAAGCTGATGTAACCGCCCGCGGCTTTCATACGTCGGATCGCTTCGAAGGTACTGCTTCGGCTTGGTTCATTAGCCAAAGAGATCGAGCAGACGTGTAGCCACTCGTTTTTCTTAAATTCGGGAATGTCTTCAACAGACATAAACTGGTCGGCACTTGGCTTAACCATAAACGTAAAGCTACGCTCGCCTTGGTCATCAAGATCGACCACCACGGTTGACGTGCGTTGTTCAGGGTCCTTCACCAAACGCTCGGTATTCACACCTTCCTTTTGCAGAGTCACTTCCATAAAAGTGCCAAACGGATCGTTACCCACTCGGCCAAAAAATGCGCTTTTGCCTAAAAGGCGAGAAATCGCTACCGCGACATTAGCAGGCGCACCGCCCGGACATTTCAATAATGTCGCGTCAGTCTCCGGAATGAGGTCGACGACGGCGTCTCCAGTTACCCAAACTTGATTCATCTTTCTTACCTTAAAACTGAAAATCATGACAACCGAAAGCGATGGCAATCGAAAGCAGTAGCAACCAAAAGCAAGGTGACACTTCACGCTGTCATGTAAAAATATAAAAAGGCTAGCTAAGCCAAATCACCTAGCTAGCACCCCAAAGCTTAGGAAGTGAAGTGAAAAGGGGGGCTTCACTTCTAGGGAGAAACGTTAAGCTGTTGCTTTAATGTTTTGCTTGCTGCGCTCGCGCAGACCTAAAACAACGGTCAGAGCAAAGGCAGTCACGAACGCGATAATCATACCTACCACGTAGTAGCCAATCTTTTCTGGTGATATTGAGATGATGCCAGGAATACCCGCCGCACCCAGTGCTTGTGCTTTCACATTGAACATCGTGATAAACGCGCTTGAAATCGCAGCGGCACAAACCGCAGCAATGAATGGATAGCGAAGCTTCAAGTTCACACCGAACATTGCAGGTTCAGTAATACCAAGCAAGCCAGTCACACCAGAAGGAATCGCGATACCTTTCATTTTCTTATCTTTACTCATGAAACCAACCGCCAGTGCCGCTGCACCTTGTGACACGTTAGACATCGCCGCGATAGGGAAGATAAACGTACCACCAGTTGTTGCAATATCCGCAAGAAGCTGAGTTTCAATCGCGATAAAGCTATGGTGCATACCAGTAATAACAAACGGCGCATAAATCAAACCAAACACCGCACCGCCAATGAAGCCAGCACTGTTGTATAACCAATTTAGGCCGTCACCAAGCAGGAAGCCGATATCACGAGTAAATGGACCAACAATCGTGAATGTTAACAAACCAGTTATGAAAATCGCCAATAGCGGCGTTAGCAAGTTATCCAGAACCGAAGGAATAACTTTACGCAGCCCAAGCTCAACTTTCGCTAGAATAAACGCAGAAACAAGAACGGGTAGTACTGAACCTTGATAGCCTACTTTCTCGATTTCGAAACCTAAAATGTTCCAAACCGGAATGCTGCCCGACACTGATGCGCCACCGAAGCCCCAGCCGTTAAGCAAGTCTGGGTGAACCATCAACATACCTAAAGCCGCGCCAAGGTATGGGTTACCACCAAACTTCTTACTCGCTGAAAATGCTAATAAAATAGGTAAGAACACAAAAGGAGCATTAGCAAATGTATTGATCATGTTTGCTAAGTCGGTCAAACCCGGATTAGCGTCGATTAAAGATTTGCCATCAATGAATAAGCCTTGAGCCGTCAATAGGTTGTAGATACCCATCAACAAACCACCAGCAACAATCGCCGGAATGATTGGTACAAAAATATCAGACAGGCCTTTCACCGCGCGTTGCAGGATATTTTGGTTGTCAGCACCTGCAGACGCCACATCGTTGGTCGACATTTCCGTCATTTCAGTCAGCTTAGCCAACTCAGCATAAACTTGGTTTACGATGCCTGAGCCAAAGATGATCTGATATTGACCTGCCACTTTAAACTGGCCCTTAACCCCTTCTAGGTTATCAATCGCCTGTTCATCAATTTTATCTTGGTCTGCAACCGCAAGACGCAGACGAGTCGCGCAGTGTGCGAGTGCGGTGATATTACTTTTACCACCTAATAGAGAAAGCAGCTCTTTTGCTATTTTTGGATAATTCATTACATACCCCATTGGATTATCATTTGAGCTTTTGAATTTTCGGGAACGTTTGCAAAACAAATTTTTGCCTAGAAATAACAAATGATCAAAGATAACTGCTCAATAGTGTGAGAATGATCTTCAAATTATCTCCCTAGGATAAGAAGACAGGGTTAAAATCCCCTAATAACAGGTAAATTTGATGCTCTGTTTGCAAACAATCCCAAAACTAAAATTACAATTGGATAATGAATAATGGCTAGTCTTCATGATGTCGCTCGTCTCGCTGGAGTTTCCAAGTCGACGGTTTCAAGAGTAATCAATGATGAGTATGGCGTAAAAGACGCGACCAAGGTGAAGGTGCGTAAAGCGGTTGAAGAGTGTGGCTATCTCCCAAACCAAGTCGCTAAAGACTTAAAGTCCCAAAAAACCAACCTGGTTGGCGTGATTGTTCCTAGGGTTTCTTCCCATGCCACCTCTCAGGGTGTCGATGGTTTAACCGCCGTCTTAGAGCAAGCGGGCAAGCATGTATTATTAGCGAGCACACACCAAACACACAATAAAGAACTTGAATATATTCAGATATTTAACCAGAGGCGTGTTGAAGGTATCATCCTGTACGCGACCCACCTCGACAACCAATTAGTCAAAGCGATTCAAAGCTCTGCCGTACCCGTGGTATTGGTTGGTCAAGACGGGTCAATGTTTAACATCCCAAGCATTGTGCACGACGACACTCGCGTAGGGTTTGAAGCGGGTAATCGCCTCATAGCGAAAGCTTGTAAGCATATGGGATTCATCGGTGTGCAAGGTGATGATATTGCGGTTGATAAGATGAGATCGGAAGGCTTCGCTCAATCGCTTCAATTTAACGACCTCACACTGCAATTTCACGCCCGTGGCGACTTCACCATAGAATCAGGTTACCAACTGGCGAAGCAGTATCTCAAGGAGCACACCAAGCTCGACGGCCTATTCTGCGCCACTGACCGTATCGCAATCGGTGCGATCAGAGCCATTCAGGAAGCAGGGCTCGTTCCAGGAAAGGATATATTGGTGCTCGGTGTAGGTGACGATGAGCTCGCTTCAGTATGCACACCAACGCTGTCTACGTTTAACTATGCGTTTGATAAAGCGGGAGAAAATGGAGCCAAGCTGCTACTCGACCGTATTGAGAAAAAAGGCTTTGAAATGAGCAAGATGGTGTTGACCTTCACCACTATTGACCGAGAGTCTTGCTAGCGATTTATTTCAGAGATCAGGTTATCCCAAGATAAAAAATGCCAACCTTCGAGTTGAAACGATAAGGTTGGCATTTGCTGATGCGACTATCACATCATGAGTAACACTCTCTATCTAAACGATATATCAAGCAATTAGAACCAAGTTTCCATCTGCAGTGCAAACAGAACCTCGCCGCCCTCTCCCATCGTTGCAGCATCTGCTTCAGTGCTGATCGAGTAACCATTTAGGTCTTCACTCCAATCCACATAGCTCACAGCGAAACGCAGTTCTGGTCGGTCAAAGAAACCAGTGCTAGTTGAAAGCTTGAGTGTTGGTGCAACTGTCGCTTTGTAGAAACCGCCGCTCGCTTGCTCTGTCGAGTTGTCTAAATCCATGTATTGCAATGAACCTTCGTAAACCATCTCAAAGTTCTCTGTGAACTCTTGAGCTAATCGAACGTTTAAAGAAGCCCATGTGAACTCGTCATTCTTCTTCAAACGGTCTTGGCTATGCTCTGCCATTAATGCAGGTGCTAAGCGCCAGTTGTCGCCAATGCGAGTGACACCGTAGCTAAACAGGCGAACGGCTTTCGCGTCATCCAGTAGATCACCATTTGAACCGATGCCTTTTAGCTCTGCACCTAGGCCACTACCCACTAACATACCCGTTTTAGAGAAGCCTTCGCTCAGACCAAAGAAGTTGTCTCCATGGTACGCAAACATTGCGTGTACACCGCTTTCAGCTGCGCCATTTAGGCGGCTATCGTTGTCTGCTGAGGTCATACCGCTCAACATCACTTGCCATTGGCCAATACGGTTATTCATGGTTGCAATGTAGTTTTCTACATCTGTTGACGAGCTATCAATCTCACCAAAATCTCGGCCATAAATAGAGAAATTCGCTTTCCAGTTGTCGCTCATCTGAACGTCATAAACGCCCGCACCAGTACCTGATAAGAAGACAATATCCGAATCGAAAAAGTGAATATCAAAGTTGTCGCGATCGAATCGTTTACCCGCCCAAAACGTTGCTTCAGAAAACGCTTCAGATTCAGAGAACATGCTCAGACGGTTCAGTTCTGAATACACTTGTCGCACATTCAACTGGCTTTCGCTGGCAGTCCACTCGTTATTTGTCTCAGTACTGTCGGCCAACATGATGCGAAACAAAGCACTAGAGCCATCGTCTGCAAATCGCTTATGAATCAAGTTCGCTTCAACGTAATGATCATCTTCAACACCAAGACGTCCAATTGGAGCTCCAATGGCACCCGCCGCTGTCATGTAAGGACCAGTACCTGTCGCGCCGTTTAGGTCGTCGTTGATCAATAACCCAGAGCGAGCATAGCCGTGAAACTCAAACGAAGAAGCCTTTTCATTGGCCTCGGTAGAGACCTGCTCTGTTTGTGCAACCCTTTGTTCTAATTCATTAATACGTTGCTCTAATGCTGCAACGTCTTCACTTGCTAATACCGATGTAGTCATTAGCCCCATTGTTACAGCAACCGCTAAAATGTGTCGTTTCATTCTGATGTTCTCACGTTAATTGTTTTGGATTATCTGCAAACGTTCCCAAAATAATTCGTAAGCACATTTCGGCTTATACTTTTGATGTATAAGCTCTATATCGAAGAAGAAATAGAAATCAGTCGTGTTGATTACTTCACTTTTGTATCTGAGTGGATGATAGATCGATAATTTCGGGAACGTTACCGAAAATGCATAATTCTGATAACTTTGTCACAAGTGAAATTGATTAATGGGCGAAAAATAGTGTATCGCGCACATTAGCTATCTCAGAAAAATAGAGAGAAAATCCAGTACGAGAATTAGGAAAGGCGCTAAAAAATGCAACAGGTTGGCTATAAAAATTAAAGCCTGAGAAGCGATTTTTCAGGCTTTAGAAAGGCGTTCATTGATAACAATAGGTCGTTTTTGAAAAGTGTATGACATTAACTAACGTGACAGTTTATAGAAGAGTAAAGTGTTTAAAAGACTACTTTCTCTTACCCTGCTCCACCAGCTTTTCGTTCCATGCCGTATTGCCGTCACGCTTAGTCACGTCATACTCTGAACAGAACTGAGATATGGTCATATTGTTATCGCCAGTGGCAAGCTTGAGAGCCAACTGAACTTGTTGAAGCTTGCTTTGCAGTCGCAAGATTTGACCAGCATTTGGGCTTTTCTCTTTGGCGTATTTTAAAGCCGCATGCTTACGTTCTGCCGCGCCCGCTCGGCGATCTGCTTCTGATAACAGATACTTGAGTTGAGCAACACTCTTGCCTTTCTTGAAGGCAGGATCAAGCAACTCAACGCATTCATCAAACGATGGATCGATAACGTATGGGTCAACTTTATGAGCTTGTTGGCGCATCCATTCGAGTGCGAGTTTTTCATCTGACATAATTACATCTTTACCAAAGAAACAGCCCTATATGGTATCGCTCAATAGCAAACCGCTGCAATAACAAATTGAGTGACTTTACGCCTTTTTACACTGTGCCGATTGACTAATTTAACAATCACAGCTCCAATAGTTGGCTTTAACGCATCACAAACAGCTCTTCGTGGTAGTGCTTTTCAATATCAAATTGATAGGTGTCTAATTCTTTTTTCAGTGATGTAGAGAACAACTCCGGCCCGCAGAAATACATCTCGTACTCGTTGAGGTCGCCACATTGATTGACAATTCTTCCGGCGTTTAGCCGCGGTGAGTGCAAGGTATCTATCACGGTCAACTTCACACCAACCGCGTGCGCTAGGTGCCACAACTCATCGATTAATTGCTTATCAACACCGCGAGTACAATAAAACAGTTGAATACGAGGATGATCTCGTTCTGTTTTGAGCGCTTCAAGTGTTGCAAAAAACGACGCTATCCCGACACCACCAGCAATCCAAATTTGTGGCTTGCTTAGGTCAAAATAAAGTCGACCATAGGGTCCTTCAACCGTAACCGCATCGCCCGCTTTCACTCGTTCATATAGGCCATTAGTAAAATCACCCAGCTCTTTGATCAAAAAGCGCAGCTCTGGATCATCACTGCCAGAAACAATGGTAAACGGATGCGGGTCTTCATTACCGAAACGCAAGTACGCAAACTGCCCAGCTTTGTGACCTTGCCAAGATGCCTCCGGTTTTAACACCAGCTCCATCACTTCAGCTTGTGGAAAATAGCGAGTCGAGATAATCTTCGCTGAGTGACGATTACGACGCCCAACCAAGCCCAACAAACTGTAAATCGCTGCGATAGACCCAGCCAAAGCAAATCCCACAGTTAGATAATAAATAGGTTCTCCCCAATACGCTCGTTTAAGCAGGATTACTGAGTGGAAAGCGATAAACAGGTACGCAACCGACATCAGACGGTGCGACAATTTAAACGGTTTGTACTTCACTGCCGCCCATAGTGACGCCACCAGTAAAATGAGCAACAAGTAGAAGCCCCACTCGCCAATACTCTGAGCAATACCGCGTAATTCATTGACCCATAACTCCCATCCAGTCAAAACAGCTTGCGGCCCTGAACCATCGTGTCGAACAGGCTTATCTAACACACCAGACACCACCAATGACTTAGGTATTTGGTACCACAACCAGTGTGTCACACCCAGTGCAACACCACCGATACCGAGCCATTTATGGACTCGATATGCTTTATCCATACCTTTCAGCCAATTCTCAACCATAGGCAAACGCATCGCCAAGATCATTGTGATGGACATTAACACCAGAGACAAAATACCTGAGTACTGAATCATGGCTGAGCGCCATTCAAAGACATCGCTTGAAGCGAATAATTGCGGTTCCATCGCAAACCAAAAGGCTGACATTGTGGCAATCATTGCCCAAATGATATTGCGGACTGTTTTCATTTGTTAACACTCATAAAGACGACATCATTACTTTAGCTCCTGTGATGTAAAGGGACGTCAACGTACGTAAATCTATGCAAAGGATCTCGTTCATTGTGCTGTAGCAGAGATAAAAGAGACAAACTGCCCACGGCCAATAAGCGCTCTTTGATCGATAAAAGCGGATTCTTCGTACATATAAGTCCGTTAGTGAGCATGCTCGAAGATAACAATAAATGAGAAGAAGAGAAGATATGAAGGACATGACCCTTTCTAAACAAGATATCCAAACAATGGACCCGCGCCACCGCATTCGTTTGGTTAACTCCCTATCTGGATTTAAAAGCGCCAACCTAATTGGTACTTGTGATAAACAGGGGCTTGAAAACCTTGCGATAGTGAGCTCTGTCATTCACCTAGGGTCTGATCCCGCGCTGCTTGGTTTTATTGTTCGCCCAGATAAAAGCCGACGTCATACGCTAGAAAACATCCTAGAAACTAAGTACTTCACCGTTAACAGCATTGGTGCTGACTTTGTTAAAAAGGCCCATCAAACCTCGGCTCGCTACCCTAAACCAGTCTCAGAATTCAACGCGGTCGGCTTAACGGCCTATTATGACGACACATTCCCCGCTCCCTTCGTCTTGGAGAGCAGTTTAAAGATAGGGTTAGCGTTCAAAGAACAGATAACAATCGAAAGCAATCAAACGCAAATGTTGATCGGTGAAGTTATAACGATTCACGCACCCAAACGCGCCTCGATGCCGGATGGCTACCTTGATTTAGAAGCGTTGGATTTGGTCACGGTATCAGGGCTTGATAGCTACCACGTAACTCAAAGACTGCACCGATTAAGCTATGCAAAACCACAACAGCCACTCTTTCCACTCACTCGTGAAGGTAACCCAACTTCATGGGAAGCTTTCGAACTCAATCTAAACTAATTTTGTTCGGCAATTTGCTATCAAAAGTGCTAACGTCCTTTAATTCCAAGAGATGCATCTCACACAGGCGCATCTCACTGAGCACACTATTCATTCTTACGTCTGTTTCCAAGGACCCTTTTGAAGTTAACTCACTTTAAATACAAAACGCGCGAAGGCCCAGACTACCGACATGGCGATCAGGTGTCATTCATGGACATCAAACAAACCTTCGGTATGGGCAGCATTCGTGTGGGTGCTTGGGTGACGAAAGAAGAAAAAGAGTTGGCCGCAAATCTGATATTCGATTCGCTAGCCGACTTGGCTTACATCTTGGCTTTGCCACCAGAAGCGATTGGCCTTCGCGGCACATTAGGCTTAGCGTTCGGCAGTGGCGGCAGAAAAGGCGTACAAGCACACTATGCCCCGAACCAACGAGAATTAGCCCTCGCGAAGAATGCCGGAGCTGGCGCGCTCGCTCACGAGTTTTGGCATGCATTTGACCACTATATCGCTGAGAAAGCGTTTGAAATCGGCGATACCTCTGGCCCTCGCAAGCAGATCCTGTTCGCCAGCGACTGTTGGTTGCACGATAGAACGGTGCGACCTCATCCATTAAACGAAAGTTTGATGTCTCTGTTTGATGCCACACTGCTTAGCGACAATAACTTGGACAAACACGATTATGTGGCTCGCAGTGTGATTGCCGACAAAGCGATGTCTGCCCGTTACTTCTCACTACCCACAGAGATGATGGCGCGCGCTTTTGAATCCGTGATTGAATCGTGTTCCGATATCAAGAACGCTTATCTAGTGGATGGCACAACCAAGCCTGATATGTACCCCGTGTATCCTGATATGGCGCACCGAGAACAGATATACCAAGCCCTGCAAGGTTACTTCGCACCATTAGGCCAATCTTTGAGTAAATAGCATTTTGAGTCAGTAACTCTCTGCATATTTACAATGAATGACATGTACCATAAGTTGATCATGTGTAAGCTCTGATATAACATGTACAACAAGCGGAACATGTAGAATAGTTAATTCATGAATGATTAACTATTCTGTGTATATAGAAAGATTAAACATATCCAAAAACAACAGGGTAAATAAGTGATGAATATTGTTTCTTTTACTGAGGCCAGAAATAGCCTTAAGTCTGTGCTCGATAGAGTGGTAGACGATTCTGATGTTACGGTAATAACCAGACGAGATTCAGAAGATGCAGTGGTAATGTCTCTTGATCATTTTAATTCAATGCAAGAAACCTTGTACCTAATGAGCTCGCCTAAAAACGCTGAAAGATTGGCTGAATCCATTGCTCAACTCGAAACCGGAAATACAACCGTTCGAGAATTGAATAATGACGAATGATCGAAAGATTGTATTTACAGATAATGCTTGGGAAGATTACCTATACTGGCAAACCCAAGACAAGAAAATGCTCAAGAAACTAAACAAGTTGATTGAAGCTGCCAAAAGAAAGCCCTTTGAAGGGATTGGAAAGCCGGAGCCACTAGTCGGCAACCTGTCTGGCTTTTGGTCAAGACGAATCGATGACAAGAATCGATTAGTGTATAAAGCAGATGACGATAACTTTTACATAATTGCTTGTCGTCACCACTATTAAAAGCAGTAAGCAGCACATAGAAAGAGCAGTAATGATCAGTTGGCCATCTTTGGTAAAACTCGACGGTGACGATGAGCTTATTTACGTCGCGTCAGAACAAGATTTCCAGGTGGAATGCTCAGATATGATCTTGGGCGAAGATGATTACCTCATCGATTCAGTTGGCGACAGCTACTCGCTACAATCAAACTCAAACCAACTGGGTTTAGCTAAACGAACTGAGCAGTATTCAGTAGAAAGCGTGACTAAGCTGATACGAAATCATGAGTTCCAGAAAGCCGAAGTGTGCTTGATGAAGATTCACTTCCTGACGATTGAAGAAGCGATTCAGTCTTTGGCTTTTGAGCCACGTTAATAGTTCATTTAAAAGCTAATAAACGAAACCTGTTAAAACAAAAACAGCGCCAATTTAGGCGCTGTTTTTCGTTGTTGTCTTGGCTATTTCAAAAAAAGAGTTAATACATTAAGCGATAAAAATCTGAGCCAGTGCATAACCTAAGCAACATGCGCCGACCACACCAATTAAACCAACCGACATGAATGAGTGGTTGAAGTACCACTTACCAATCTTAGTGGTACCAGACACATCGAAGTTCACCGTAGCGATATCTGATGGATAGTTCGGGATGAAGAAGTAGCCGTACACTGCTGGCATCAAACCGATAAGCAGCGCTGGATCCAACCCTAAACCAAGGCCAACAGGCAACATCATTCGTGCAGTTGCAGCTTGCGAGTTCACCACAACCGATACGATGAATAGCGCTAGTGCGAACGTCCATGGGTAGTTAGTCACCATTTCCACGATGCCAGACTTGAACTGAGGCATTGCGTATTGGAAGTAGGTATCCGACATCCAAGCGATACCGAAGATCGCAATCGCCGCCACCATTCCCGATTTGAATACCACACCATTTGGCACATCACGCGGGTCAGTTTTGGTCGCCAGCAAGATGATACCGCCGAAGCAGAGCATCATCATTTGGATGATCACCGACATCTTGATTGGCTTGTCACCGTCAACGATAGTTCTGATCTCAGGCACCATCGCCACGATAACAATCACAACAATTGAAAGTAGGAAAATCAATACCGCATTACGAGCCGAAGTTGGAAGTACTTCATCCAAAGAGGTCGCAGTGGTGCTTTCAATGCGCTTTTTCCACTCTGGATCTTTTAGACGAGCTTGGTATTCAGGATCGTCGTTCAGTTCTTTACCACGTTTCAAGCTATACAGAGAAAGCAAAAGTGTGCCGAACAAGGTTGCAGGAACTGTCACCATCAGAATAGAAAGCAGAGTAATAGAGTGTTGGATATCAGAAAGTTGCGCGAGGTAATAGACCACAGCAGCAGAAATTGGTGATGCAGTGATAGCCAGTTGAGACGCAACAGACGCAGCCGCCATCGGGCGCTCAGGACGAATACCATTCTTCAACGCAACATCGCCGATGATTGGCATAATTGAGTAAACCGCGTGGCCAGTACCCAATAGGAAAGTCATCGAGTAAGTCACGAACGGTGCTATCAAGGTAACGCGTTTCGGGTTCTTTCTCAGTACCCTTTCCGCCACTTGCAGCATGTATTTCAAGCCACCCGCCGCTTCGAGGATCGAAGCGCAGGTAACAACAGCGAGGATGATCAGCATTACGGTGACAGGTGGAGACGTTGGTGGCATCTTGAAGACAAACACCTCGATAACCAAGCCAATCCCAGAAACAACACCTAAGCCGATACCGCCATACCGAGACCCGATATAAAGGACGACTAATAAAAATAGAAACTCAAAATACAACATAAGCAACCTTGCTAAAAATGTGGACTAATTATATTTTGTCCTTTAGTTCAGCCTTTTACTTATTACTTGGTCACACTATGATTGCAGGCTTCCGCAAATTGTTTTTTATAAGATTATGGTCACGCTAACACGCCCGTAAGTTTATGAAATGTAATAAGAAGCCAGACGCAATACCTAGATTTGTTATGTGGGATAATCATAATTGTTTCTGTTAGATCTGGATGGCCTATAAAATATCAGGCTCATAACTGAACGATATTATTCCAACCACAATCAATCACATTTAAAGTCATTCAGAAGCATATTGCCGAGCCGATTGGATACATTCTTACTGAACGTTGACTCGCCTATCACTAGACACTATGTCAAAATATCCGCCCTCACGACGACAACACAGAAAGAACCACGTATATGAATTTTCAAGCTGCTATTTTTGATATGGATGGACTGCTGCTCGACACCGAGCGACTTTGTATGCAGGTATTTGAAGAAGCATGTCACGCGCAAGGTGTTCCGTTTTTGCAGGATGTTTACCTAGGCATCATTGGCTGTAACGCAAAAACCATCGAACAGATTTTTCGAAACGGTTACGGTGAAGGGCTAGATTACCCAGCGCTGAATAATGAATGGCGCACCCGCTACAGTGCAATTGTTAAAAACCAAGCAATCCCAGTAAAAGATGGCGTGATTGAACTGCTTGAATGGCTAAAATCGAATGACATTCCAATCGCGGTGGCGACCTCCACTCAGCTTGATATCGCGAAGAAGAAGCTTGAGCTGGCTGGCCTAGATTCTTACTTCACTTCATTAAGCACAGGCTGCGAAGTGACTCACGGCAAGCCTCACCCAGAGATTTACTTGCTGGCGGCTGAACGCCTAGGTGTTGCGCCTGAAACCTGCCTAGCGTTCGAAGATTCGAACAACGGAATTCGCGCTTCTATGGCAGCCAACATGATCAGCTTCCAGATCCCTGATTTAGTAGAGCCATGTGACGAAGTGAAAGCGCTTGGACACACCATCAGCCCTTCTCTGCATGATGTGCTAGCACAGCTTCAACAAGCTGCAGCTTAAGCTCTGACTGCCGTTGATAATGCTTTTATCAACGTAGACAAGCCCCTCTATTAAGCCGACTCATAGAGTCGGTTTTTTTGTTGATATACTTTTTATAAAAGATAAAAACTCGCGCTTGAAACTGTTAAAGTCGATTTGGGATAAATGCTAAGTAATCAGCAAGATTGCTAACGTCTAAATATGGAGACAGAGACGCGTGAAGGAAAAGTTTGAAGACCAACTGCTTGAGTTTGCACAGCAAGAAATGACACAAGATGCAGCACACGACATCAGCCATATTAAGCGTGTCGTCAAAACCGCAAAAGCTTTGTGCGATCAAGAACAAGCTAAGCTTGAAGTCGTGTTACCCGCCGCGTATCTTCATGATTGCTTCACCTTTCCTAAGAACCACCCAGACAGAGCCCAAAGCTCGCAAATGGCAGCAGATAAGGCGATCTCTTTCCTCAAATCTATCGACTACCCCGCGTCCTATCTTGATGAGATCCATCATGCCATTGTCACGCACAGCTACAGTGCCAACATCACACCTGAAACCTTAGAAGCTCAGATCGTCCAAGATGCCGATCGCCTTGATTCTCTCGGTGCAATTGGTATCGCTCGCTGTTTGTATGTGGGTCAGAGCTTTAACGCCGAGCTGTATAACCACGAAGACCCGTTCGCTGAACATCGTGACTTGGATGACAAGCATTACAGCGTCGACCACTTCTACGTGAAGCTGTTTAAGCTAGCAGAAACCATGAATACAGAATCAGCCAAGTTAGAAGCCAACAAGCGCACCGATTACATGCGTGGCTTTCTTGAGCAGTTGGGCACGGAAGTTTAGCGGTTTAGAAAAAGAGACACGCGATAAGGAAGAGACAAGGATATGGAAATAAACCGCTTTAAAGCCTCCGATGCCAATGAGATCGTCACTTGGTTCACATCACTCGAAGACTATGTACTGTGGGGCGGACGAACCTTTGGTTGGCCGTTAGAAGCCGCCTCCATCATCGAACGCTCTCAAGAGCCTCAAGTTGAGCTATATACCTTCTCTGAGTCTAGTGCTCTCTCTGAACTGAATTCGAACGGCAATAACTCAGAACTGATCGGGTTTATGGAGTTTCAACGTATGTCAGACAGTGAACTTCGATTCTGCCGAGTGGCCATTCACCCAAGTCAGCGTGGTAAAGGGTTTGGGCAGTCCATGATAGAAAGTGCATTAGAAGCCGCAAAACAGATCCCTGATGTCACCACCATCAGCTTAGCGGTATTCCAACAGAATCACGGTGCGAAACGTTGCTACGACAAAGCGGGCTTTCAAGTGGTAGACAAAGAACCAAAATTCAAAGAATTCAATGGCAATACCTGGCCCTTGTATCAGATGGAATTAAAGCTCAGCTAGCGTGTTTTACTCGGCTTGATCGTTTTAATTAACAGACTTACTTTCGTTAACAGAATCGTTTTAATTGCCAGATTCGACCCCATATCATTAAGCATTGGCTACACAGATGTAATTTGGAACCTTCAATGACCCAAGAAAAATTCGACACCATTTACCAACGTGCCGCTCACCGTAAAGGTGGCGCAGCAGAGCTCGAAAAGATTGTTCGTGCGCCTCTTTCACAGACCGAGTTATCACAAATTACCGACGACCGTTGGCTAGCCGCTTTTACCGAGAAGGTATTCCAGTGTGGTATTTCGTGGAATGTGGTGAGAAAGAAATGGCCGCAATTTGAAGAAGTGTTCTTTGAATTTAATATCGAAAAAATGCTGATGCTGCCGAATGAGATGTGGGAACAAAAAGCGCAAGACCCGCGCATTATTCGCCACCTCACTAAGGTGATGACCATCCCTGCCAATGCAATGATGATCCACAATGCCAAGCGTGAAGCGGATTCCTTCTCACAAATGGTTGCCGACTGGCCATCAGAACGAATTACAGAACTTTGGGATTATCTGAAGAAACACGGTAAGCGATTAGGTGGTAACACAGGTGCTTACACCTTGCGCCAAATGGGAAAAGACACGTTTATCTTATCTTCTGACGTTGAAGCGCACCTGCGCAGCACAGATGTGATTGATAGCGGTCGTAACACCAAACGAGCACAAGTCGCGGCAAGTAAGGCTTTCAACGAGTGGCAGCAGCAATCAGGTCGTACCCTGAGCGAAATAAGCCAGATCGTCGCCTACAGCTGTGGCGATAATCGCGTCTAGTTCAATAAGAATGACTTAAAGCTTTAGAACGCACGCAGTTCACTGCAAACTAAATGTTATAAGTCATTAACAAATAAGCGTGCATCGCACTTTCATCCGGTGGCATTGTATAGATAAATGTATACAATATAGAGTAACACTCATGAATTATTCTCGACCAACCCAACTCGACTAAACAAGGGCCCTTATCTCTATGACAGCTCTCAAAAATTCTGTCTCCAAAGGTGTAAAAACAAAAGTAACAGGCCAGACTCAAGACGATGTTGTTTACTGCCATATCTTCGACGCGATACTAGAACAAAGGCTGCCACCAGCCACCAAATTAAGCGAAGAAGCGTTAGCAGAAATCTTTAGCGTTAGCCGTACTATTATCCGCCGTGCCTTGCTGCGCCTCTCCTTAGAACAAGTTGTGGTGATCCGTCCTAACCGAGGTGCTGTGATTGCAGCCCCAACAGTAGACGAAGCCAAGCAGATATTTAAAGCACGTGAAGTGATGGAAATTGCTATCACTGAGCTAGCGGTTAAGAACGCAACCAAAACCCAAATCGACGAGTGTAGAAAACTGGTCGCGAAAGAGAACTGCGCCTTTGACCAAGGTGACTATGGTTCTGGCTTACGTTTATCTGGTGAGTTCCACATCAAATTGGCTGAAATGGCAGAGAACGCGCCACTGCTGGCTTTCCAACGCAGCTTGGTATCGCAAACTTCACTGCTGATCGCTCAGTACGAAACGGGCAACCACTCGAACTGTTCTCTAGACGAACACTCAGGCTTACTGGATGCGATAGAGTCAGGCAATGAACAACAAGCCGTAGAGTTGATGCAAGAACACCTAAGCCATATTCGTTCGAAGCTCAACCTAGACAGCAGCACAGCTTCTAGTGATCTGCATGTCGTGTTCTCAGATCTGCTTAAGAGTAAGTCATAGACGATTCAACAAACGATTGATAACCATCTGTTAACAACTTTTTGTTAACAGCTTTTTGTTAACAAAACTGGAGAGAAGTAAGCCCCTGCGTTTGCTTCTCTTTTTTATGCCCTCTCACCTAAAAATAAAGACGACGATCGGCTCACATCCATCTAAAACACTGTCTATTCTAGCCTCAACAACGATCTTAGCCTCTACAGAATCACTCCCAACAGTGCCATAAATCTTGTCTTTATCTTGTATACATAGCTATCCATTCATTCACACCATAAAACTGTTCAATCTCAATCCAAACCCTTATAAAACAGACGACTATGACCAAAATTAAATTGTATACAATTCACGACAAGCCATCTTTGTTATATTTTTGTAAATAAATAGTTGACCGCAGGGTCAGGATGGATAATTATTGACCTAGAAGTCAAAAAGAATACACATGGAAATATGTCGATTTACAAGGAGGTCTCTTGATTACTTTTTTGCTCAATCAGGAAATAAGACGCGAAGATAATCTGTCGCCAAATATGACAGTGCTCAACTACCTTCGTACCAAGATAAATAAGACGGGTACAAAAGAAGGTTGTGGGTCGGGCGACTGTGGCGCATGTACGGTAGTTCTGGGTGAAGTGGTTGATGGACAACTGCAATACCGCTCGGTGAACTCTTGCCTTACGTTCGTTTCAGCGCTGCATGGCAAGCAACTGATCACAGTAGAAGATCTGCAAAATCGAGATCGCTCATTGCACCCAGTGCAAAAAGCGGTGGTTGATTTTCACGGTTCACAGTGTGGTTACTGCACGCCGGGCTTCATCATGTCGATGTTTGCGCTAGGCAAAAACAAACCCGATGCGAGCAAAGAAGACGTCATGGAATCACTGGCGGGTAACCTATGTCGTTGTACAGGCTACCGACCAATTGTTGATGCTGCGATGTCACTTTCAACAGACCAACCTTTGATCGACCAATTTGCTGAACTTGAACGCAACACCATCAAGAAGCTACAAAGCATTCAAGACACTGAGGCCAACTTACGCCTTGGTCACCTCACCGCTTTTTCTCCAAAAAGCACCGATGAGTTGGCCAAGCTTTTTCAAGCCCACCCGAACGCTAAGCTGGTTGCTGGCGGTACGGATTTAGCGCTGGAAGTGACGCAATTCCATCGTGAGATTGAAACACTGATCAGCGTGAACCTTGTTGAAGACATGAAGGTATGTGAAGAGACCGACACCGATCTAATCATTGGTGCCAACCTGCCTATCAGTGATTCTTACTCACTATTGAAAAAACACTACCCAGATTTTGGTGAACTGCTGCATCGCTTTGCTTCACTGCAAGTGCGTAACCAAGGCACCATCGGCGGTAATGTAGCGAATGCTTCGCCTATCGGTGACACCCCTCCTCTGCTGATTGCCCTTAACGCAAAGATCAAACTTCGTTGCGGTGACGAGTCACGCACCATGCCGATTGAAGATTACTTCATCAGCTACAAAGTGACGGCGCAAAAAGAGAGTGAGTTCATTGAACAGATCATCATTCCTAAGCCAACTAACGACAGCTTCCGAGCTTACAAACTGTCTAAACGTTTAGACGACGACATCTCTGCGGTGTGTGGTGCGTTTGATATTCAAATCGAAGACGGCAAGGTTTCTTATGCTCGTATCGCTTTCGGCGGTATGGCTGCAACACCTAAGCGCGCGGCGCGTTGTGAAAATACGTTATTAGGCAAACCATGGACAGACGCTAATATTAAGTTAGCGATGCAGGAACTGTATAACGACTTTGAGCCGCTATCTGATTTCCGTGCCAGCCAAGAATACCGTTCATTGTCGGCAGCCAATATGTTGCGTCGTTACTTCATTGAACAGCAGAACAAAAACAACCAAATCGAAACAAGGGTAACGTCTTATGTCTAAATCAAATTCCTCTGTTCACAAGAGCAATGCGATGACCCACGAAGAGATGGTTACCATTGCAAAACAAGACCTAAAAACTGGCGTAGGTAAAAGCGTTAAACACGACAGTGCAGCCAAGCAAGTCACGGGCGAAGCGGTATACATTGATGACCGCCTAGAGTTCCCAAATCAGCTGCATGTATACGCACGCCTGAGCACGCAAGCGCACGCTAACATCACCAAAATAGACCTATCTCCATGTTACGAATTCGAAGGTGTGGCAATTGCTATTCAAGCGAAAGACGTACCGGGTGAACTGGATATCGGCGCCATCCTACCGGGTGACCCACTGCTTGCTGATGGCAAAGTAGAATACTACGGTCAACCTGTGATTGCCGTGGCAGCTAACGATTTAGAAACTGCACGTAAAGCCGCACACGCTGCAATCATTGAATATGAAGAACTGCCTGCGATTCTTGATGTAAAAGAAGCGCTAGAGAAAGAACACTTCGTAACAGAAAGCCACACTCAACAACGTGGTGACTCGAAAGCCGCACTGGCAAAAGCGAAACACGTGATCTCTGGTGACCTAGAGATCGGCGGCCAAGAACACTTCTACCTAGAAACCCAAATCAGTAGCGTGATGCCAACCGAAGACGGCGGCATGATCGTCTACACCTCGACTCAAAACCCGACCGAAGTTCAAAAACTGGTTGCGGAAGTGATTGGCGTACCGATGCACAAAGTCGTGGTTGATATGCGTCGTATGGGTGGTGGTTTCGGTGGTAAAGAGACCCAAGCGGCCTCTCCAGCATGTATGGCTGCGATTATTGCTCACCTTACAGGCCGACCGACCAAAATGCGTCTGCTGCGTAATGAAGACATGCAGCAAACCGGTAAACGCCACCCGTTCTACAATCAATATACAGTCGGTTTTGACGACAACGGTGTGATTCAAGGTGCCGACATTACCGTTGCAGGTAACTGTGGCTACTCACCAGACTTATCAAGTTCTATCGTCGACCGTGCGATGTTCCACTCAGACAACGCCTATTATCTAGGTGATGCAACTGTGGTTGGTCATCGATGCAAAACCAATACCGCATCGAACACCGCTTACCGTGGCTTTGGTGGCCCGCAAGGCATGATGACCATCGAGCACATCATGGACGAGATTGCGCGTTACCTGAAAAAAGATCCTTTGGAAGTACGTAAGGCGAACTACTACGGCGAAGAAGGCCGTAACGTGACCCATTACTACCAAACCGTTGAAGACAACTTTTTACCTGAGATAACCGAACAGCTTGAACGCAGCAGTGACTATCACGCACGTCGTAAAGAAATCGCTGAGTTCAACAAGCAGAGCCCTATCTTGAAGAAAGGCCTTGCTATCACACCGGTGAAATTCGGCATCTCGTTTACTGCGACTTTCTTGAACCAAGCAGGTGCGCTCATCCATATCTACACCGATGGCAGTATTCATTTGAATCACGGTGGTACGGAAATGGGGCAAGGCTTGAACATCAAAGTGGCACAAATCGTTGCACAGGAGTTCCAAGTCGATGTCGAACGTATCCAGATCACCGCTACAAACACAGACAAAGTTCCGAACACATCACCAACCGCAGCCTCATCGGGCACCGACCTCAACGGTAAGGCCGCGCAAAACGCCGCAATGACCATTAAGCAGCGCCTGATTGACTTCGCTTCTTCGCACTTCAAAGTGTGGCCTGAAGAGGTGGTATTTAAGAACGGCATGGTGCAGATTCGCGACGAGATCATGACCTTCAACTCATTTGTTGAACTGGCTTGGTTTAACCAAATCTCGCTATCGAGCACTGGCTTCTACCGCACTCCGAAGATCTATTACGATCACGAGAAAGCACGCGGTCGCCCGTTCTACTACTACGCATACGGAGCATCTTGTTCAGAGGTTATCGTCGATACCCTAACCGGTGAAAACAAGATTCTACGTGTCGATATTTTGCATGACGTGGGCGCTTCATTGAACCCAGCAATTGATATCGGCCAAGTCGAAGGTGGCTTTGTGCAAGGTGTCGGTTGGTTAACGACGGAAGAGTTGGTTTGGAACCAGCAAGGCCGCTTGATGACCAATGGTCCTGCGAGTTACAAGATCCCGGCGATTGCTGATATGCCAATTGATTTTAGAACACATCTTTTAGAAAACCGTAACAACCCAGAAGACACCGTCTTCAACTCGAAAGCTGTGGGTGAACCGCCTTTCATGTTGGGTATGTCGGTATGGAGCGCACTGAAAGACGCAATCAGCTATGTCGCCGTCGATGGCGCGATTCCTAAGCTCAACACACCTGCAACGCCAGAACGTATTCTGATGGCGATTCAGGAAGTCACTGAAACGGCTCCGACTTCGGTCGATGCTCAATCAGAAACGGCTTAGGGCTCGGTTTATATAGACCGCTTAGGGCGCAATAAATAGCTTAGAGCACCTATAAATAGCTTAGGAAGCATAGAAGGGATTTAGGAGGACGTATGTTTAAGGATAATTGGATTCACGAACTGGCAAAACTGGAAGAGAACTACGAACCGTGTGTGATGGTGACGGTTCTTGAAGACAGAGGCTCCGTTCCACGCGATGCGGGCACAAAAATGCTTGTCACTCGTGACCGAATCATCGCTACGATTGGTGGTGGTCACCTTGAACATGTGGCCACCAAAATGGCTCGCGAGATGCTGATTGCCAGCGAAAAATCGCTCAAAGTGGAACGCTTCAACCTAGGCGCTCGCTTAGGCCAGTGTTGTGGCGGAATGGCAACACTAAGCTTTGAACCGATTGGCACTCAACAGAACCACCTTGTGCTGTTCGGCGCAGGCCATGTTGCCAAAGCGCTGCTGCACATTGTCGCGACTCTGCCCTTCCGTGTGACCTGGATTGATGAACGTGAAGAAGTGTTCCCTGAAACGCTGCCACACGGTGTCAAAAAGCTTGTCTCAGACGATCCAGTCGGTGAAGTAAAACACATGCCACCGAACAGCTACTACCTAGTGATGACACACAACCACCAGCTCGATTTTGACCTAACCAAAGCCATTATCGACCGTGAAGACAGCCGTTACTTCGGCATGATTGGCTCGCTTACTAAGCGCAAGAAGTTCGATTTCCGCTTAGAGCAACGTGGTTACAGCCAAGAACAGATAGAAACTATGATTTGCCCGATTGGCATTAGTGCGGTGAATGGCAAACATCCTGCCGAAATTGCAGTATCGGTTGCAGGTGAACTGATCGCACACTATCAAGGGCAAGCACTTGAACAAAAGCGCCCAACCAAACAATATCGAAATCAGGATTTGACCGATCAACACAGTCAACCAAGCGACGTAGGCGAACCACCATTGGAAGAGAAGATCGCCTAATAAAAGTCGCAAAGCTTCAGTGGCCATAACGTCGCTGAAGTCATTAAAAGGAAGTAAACATGACAACGCAACGCAAAGCTTATCGCGCCAGCATTTTACACAGCGTCGCCGACCCAAAAGATGTCGGTATCGATGAGTCTTACGACTATTTTGAAGACGGTGTTTTAGTGGTTGAGAACGGCCATGTCGTCGACTTGGGCCATGTCGACGAGGTATTGGCTCGCCAACCTAAAACACTCGAAGTCAAAGAATACAAAGACAAGCTGATCACCTCTGGCTTTATTGATACGCACATCCACTACCCTCAAACAGGGATGATCGCGTCTTACGGTGAGCAGCTTCTTGATTGGTTAGAAAACTACACCTTCCCAGAAGAAAAACGCTTCAAAAACCCAGTTTATGCACACAAAGTTGCGAAGCTATTCCTAGACGAACTAGCAAGCAACGGCACAACCACGGCACTCGTGTTCGGCACGGTACACAAAGAGTCGGTTAACGTTTTCTTTGAAGAAGCTGAGAAGCGCAACCTACGTATGATTGCGGGTAAGGTTTTGATGGATCGCAATGCGCCTGATTACCTCACCGACACGCCAGAATCTGGCTACGCCGACTCCAAAGAACTGATTGAGAAATGGCACAACCGCAGCCGTTTGCTTTATGCCGTGACACCTCGTTTCGCGCCAACCAGTACACCAGAACAATTGGCTACCGTTGGTAAATTGCTAGAAGAGTACCCAGATGTGTATATGCACACGCACCTTTCTGAAAACGAGAGAGAGATTGAATGGGTAAAAGAACTGTTCCCAGAGCGCGACAGCTATTTGGATGTGTATGACCACTATGGCCTACTGCACAAACGTTCGGTTTTCGCCCATGGCATTCACTTGTCTGATTGCGAATGTAAGCGCCTAGCCGACACGGAATCTGCCATTGCTTTCTGCCCGACCTCTAACCTGTTCTTAGGCTCAGGTTTATTCCGATTACCAGAAATGGAAGAGCACGGCATTCGTGTTGGTATGGGGACTGATGTCGGCGCAGGCACTAGCTTCTCAATCCTACAAACCATGAGTGAAGCCTATAAGATCATGCAGCTTCAACATAAGAAATTGCACCCAGCTAAGTCGCTATTCCTAGCCACATTAGGTGGTGC
Source organism: Vibrio sp. 10N.222.52.C3 (assembly GCF_041474195.1). Lineage (NCBI taxonomy): Bacteria > Pseudomonadati > Pseudomonadota > Gammaproteobacteria > Vibrionales > Vibrionaceae > Vibrio > Vibrio sp. 10N.222.52.C3. Next base: position 24,122 of record NZ_JBFRTQ010000148.1, read on the forward strand.
ACGTTCACTGCATTTAGAAGACAAGATTGGCAACTTGGAAGTAGGAAAAGAAGCCGATTTCGTGGTGTTGGACTTACACGCCACACAATTGATGCGCTTTAGAATGGAACAAGCGACCAAGCTTGAAGAGAAGCTATTTGTATTGATGAGCCTGGGTGACGACAGAACCGTCAGCGAGACTTACATCTACGGCGAGAAAGCCTACGATGTGAATTTCAAAGATTATCAAAAGCTCGTTAGCTAGACTGAAAACCGAGTAACAATCGCTAGACAGCGACAGCCGTCGTTCATTAAAAATCCGTCCAGATTTATCTAGCCTTGAAAGACCAGTTGCTGATGCCACTGGTCTTTTTTGTGCTTCATTCAAAGAAATATAAATTAACCGTTCACAAACAACGATCTTCGGTGACGCCAAGTCATTATATTGATAGGTTAATGTTTATACATATCGACTTCATACTTCACTTTAGCGTCTCTCTAAAACATTCGTTTCTCAGCTAAATGGAAGCACTCAATCTAGAAAGGAATTCTATGTTCGAACAGGTCGTCAGCATTCTGTTTCCCGTTTTTGCTTTAGCCAGTGCTGGCTTTGCGGTGGGTCGTTGGCTCAAGCCCGATTTCAAACCGATCAATCGCATCAACATGGATGTGTGTATTCCTGCGCTAGTGTTTGCCTCGCTGACCACCATGCCTCTCGACACCGAACAACTGCCACTCATCACCGCCTCTTTGGTCGCGGTGTTGGTGCCCGCTTTATTGATGATACCAATCTGTAAGATCTTTAAGCTCAACTTCAAAGCTTGGGCGCCGCCACATATGTTCCGCAACAGTGGCAACCTGGCCATTCCCCTGTTCACCTATACCTTTGGTGAGAGTGCATTAGCCCCTGCGGTATTGCTGTTTGTGGTATCGGCATGCGTGCACATTAGTGTCGGTTTAGCGCTACTAAGCGAAGGTAATCCGATCAAACAGATCCTCAAGATGCCGATATTCTTAGCCGCAGCATTAGCGATGACGCTCAACCTGTCTGGCATTGCAGTATGGAATCCAATCTACGAAGCAACATCGCTACTCGGCCAAGCAGCCGTGCCCATCATGCTGTTGTCGTTGGGTTCGCAAATGGTGAACTTGAAGCTAAGCGGACTCAAAGTTGGCTTGCTGTGTACGGCTCAATCGCTGTTTACTGGTGCCATCGCCTTCGCCATCATCTACTTCTTTATCCCGCTGCCAACGCTGCACCTACAAATGATGGTGCTGTTCACCATGCTGCCACCTGCCGTGATGAACTACCTGTTTGCAGAAAGGTTCAATGTCGAGCCTCCCAAGGTCGCATCTATGGTGTTGTTCGGCAACTTCCTGAGTGTGGTGACTTTACCTATCTTGCTGTCATTCGCGCTGTCTATGTCATCTTAAAGAACCGCGAACCTTCAGGTTTACGACCTTTAAAACTTAGCCAATCAATAAAAAGGGAACGCAACTTAGCAAAGTTGACGCTCCCTTTTCAGACTATATTTTCTATTTATCTCAAGCTGTGCCTCTCTCCGCAAGCACCTCTTTAAATGCGAACATGCCATTTAACGCCGCTGGGAATCCCGCATACACCGACATCTGCAATATCACTTCTTTAATCTCTTCCTCGCTGCATCCAACATTGAGTGCCGCATTCAAATGCACCTTAAGCTGAGGGACACAATTACCGAGTGCGGTAAGGGCAGCGACGGTCGCGATCTCTCGTGATTTCAAATCCAAACCGGGGCGTGAATAGATATCACCAAAAGGATACTCGATAGTATATTTTGCAAGATCAGGGCAGATGTCTTGCAGGCTTTCAATAACCTGTTGCCCTGCTTCTCCGTCGATATGATTAAGTCTTTCTAAGCCAATGTCGAAACGTGATTGATTCATGAGTTTGTTCCTGTATTTATAGTTCACAGGAACACCTTACAAGTTAGAGTCGACTCTAAGTCAACGGACTTTTCCATCTCGATACAAACTAATTTTTTGCTCTAGCGCAGCCAGATGCTTTTGCTGCTCTTCGATATGGGACCTCAAATTCTGTTGATGTTGTTCGAGCAACACTTGGCGCTGCGAAGTCGATTCTGGCCCTAATTCCCTTAGCTTTGCGTATTCTAAAATCTCATCCAGTGGCATTGCGGTGTCTTTTAAGCGCTTCACGAACTCAATCCAGGTAACGTCTTTCGATGTATAGACTCGATGCCCGCTGCTGTTTCGCTGAACATTTTTCAACAAGCCGATTTTTTCATAGTAGCGAAGCGTGTGGGCTGACAAACCCACCAACCGAGAAAACTCACTCACATTCATTACTTCACCTTTTCTATCTGGGTATAGGAACTCAAACTATGCGCACTTATCTAATTTGAGCTCTGCGGTCACTTTCGTCAAACGCAACGCAATAGCGAAACAGACTAAGTAAGGACTCACATACCAGAAGAGGCTTTCTAATGGCTGCTTCACCTGCGCTTCTCTGGTTTTTATGTATTGGTTTTTCTGCTTCTCATACTGACTCAACATACCATCCACCCACACTGCATCACTTTCAACCAGCGACACGCTAGGCGCAGGAACCGTAAAATCCGATGCGTTGGGTAACAAGGTAAAATCGACATCTTTGAACGTGATCGCCGTATTCAAATACCACAAACACGCTTCGTGGTGCTGAGCGTGATTATCTAAAGATGGCTGACCAGTGCAGGTATCACTTCTTAATTTATCCAAAGAAAACTGCTGAACCGATTCTAAAATCGCGACCGCTCTAGTTTGTTCTGTTTCAACCCAATCGCCCGCTACTTTCGCACGAATCTCAGACACTGCACCCAGCATCCCGATACCCGCTAGAAACGGCCATAAATAATCCATGAGCTTCCACTTTCGTCGGCTCAAGTTGAACCCACACCAAATCGGAAGATGAAAAAGGAGCGTTAGCCCAAGCGATAGCAAAACGAAATTCAAGGAGCTAGAGAGCATGAGTTCGCTATCAAAGAAGTTCTTCATAATGAGAGACTTGCCTGTATAACAAAGAGAAATTTGATACTAGGTTCGATACTTGAAAAGAGTGTAAGGGGAAAGTAAAAACAGCACAAAAAGTAGTGTAATAAACAATAGAGCGATATTCCTCCCTATATATCTCAGATCAAACCATAAACCAAACACAATAAAACCGGAAGACTCATTAACCCAGCAAATATCAGATCACAAAACAATCAATCAAATCAAATATTTAACTAAATTCTTGACTAAAAATAAGATAGATATAGAGTGCGAGAATAACAACTAAATGCATAAGGAAGCATAATTATGAATGACGCAATTCAACAAGCTCGCATACAAAACAAAATGAAAAATCCTATGATAGCGCTACTGTTAGGTTTTGTAATACCAGGAGGCGCTCAGATGTATGCAGGGAGCGTCATGTGGGGAGTTGTTAACTTAATTCTCATCGTAGTTTGCGCGATCACCGTTATTGCTTCTCCAGTATCATTTATTTTATGGATAGTTTCGCTTTTCCTAGGTTACAAGGGCACCAAAGCTTATAACGATTCAGTTCTTGATAAAGCAGAATCTGCAGAATCATAATCAATAAATGTTGATAGTCTAACTTCACTAGGCTATCAACATTTAAGTTCCACTCATAGTCAATAACACTGACCACTTGCAAGGCCACATCATCAGCAGATGTGGATTACAACATACCAAGTTCAATACCTACGAAAATATCTAGATCGCCCTTAGACACGGCAAAAGGAATAGAAGATGCGCCTACATGCTCAACTCTCGCGTTAGGGATTAGCTTTTTGATGTCACGTTCGTATCGGATAAACAGCTCGTTGCAAGCCGCTTGGTATTGTTCCGCGGGGTAAAATTTCATATATCCTCACTCCGAATCACAAACTATTGAACACACCAATTGCTAACAGAAGCAACACGATGCTAATAGCTCCGATATAAGAGATTCTGGTTCGCTCTTTTTCAGTTGGAATCAATGGGGGGAAGCGCCCTAGTGTGAATGCTTTACAGACTATCCAGCCAGATCCGTAACCAATGAACTCAATCAATATCGACTGAAACAGATACCTAAAGAATGAGCTCAATGCCCTAAAATACGCGACTATCAAGTCTTCCATTTTTTGTCCTAACTAAAGTCAATTTGGACTAAAAATGCCATGGGTAGAGATTCATATCAAGGACCTTATACAGGACTGCGCACGCAATGAATCAGTTTAAACGTAAGTACTTACTATCGACATGCAATGATTCACAGAGTCTTCTTTCTCACCAACAGGCGCAACATAGTGAATTGCAGCTTCGGCATGTGCTTGGTCTGCGAGTTTACTGATAACCCATGCTGCTAGATATTTGGATGACAAGCAGCCGCCTGCTGTAGCAATGTTTCCTTCCGCATAAAACGGCTGGTCCAATATGGTCACACCGGATTCAATTACCCATGGCTTCGTTATTAAATCAGTACAGGCTGGAACTTGATTCAGTAACCCCAATACCGACATCAATAAAGTCCCTGAGCATTGACCACCAATCAATTGTGTTTGTGGATTAAGGTTTAACCTTGAGAGTAATTTATCATCTTGGGCGACATCGCGGGTCAACATGCCACTACCAAACAACACCGCATCAGCTGTATTCGCGAACTCTAAAGGCTGTTGAGATTTAATTGTGACTCCATTCATTGAAGTCACTGATTCTGTAGGGCTAGTAATCTGCACATTCCAACCAAACTCTTTCATTCGATTCAAAATACCCGATGCGATGAAAGAATCTAGCTCGTTAAATCCATCAAATGTTAGTACGGCAATATCCATATTTGTCTTTTCCTTAAACCCTATTTAATAGCTCAGACACTGTGATTAAAACTACATACAACTCATTTTTGATTATATCTAACTCACTTTTCGAACCGAATCGCTGAGTAATCTATTGACCTACGATGCTTTAATTGGAGATGACCGTACACCTCAAACCACTCAAGAGATAACACATGCTTTTCACCACCTTCCAAATGTAGTTCGCAACGATACCGTTCAAAATTCGTGTCATTGACCAAACTTTGCCACTTAGTCAAATATCTTTCACGGCCATCACGAACAATTGAATCGGATAACTCACGATTCAACATGTGCTTTTGAGAAATCGCGTATACGAAACCGTCGATAATTTCTGAGAGTTCTAGCTTAATATCATGTGATAATTTTTTCTTTGGGACACCAGCTTTAACTAGGTCATCGTAATCGTAAAAAATACTGAAATGAGCAGTGCGACTTGATGTTTCGTGATCGTAGCGAACACCAGTAGTAAAAGTTCTTACAGGTAAAGCGCTATGTTGGCTATGTCCTCTCAAGTCGCAGCCAACTACGTAATGAATATTTGAGTCGTAAATATCCTGACGTTGTGATTCGACAGCAACTCTAGCAGCTTCGTCATTCGTAATCTCAAATGCAAAACATCGCTTCTTCCGTTCATTAAAATGCCAATCAAGATATAACTTACTTAAGTTGAACAAGTTAAAAGCCAAACTATTCAAAGAGCTACGAATTTCATGGTTTAGTACATAGTCAGCAAACGGGGTTGAAATAGACCTTAAATTCCAATAATTAACTTTATTTTTGAAGTCCCAATATGCTTCAATT
>NZ_JBFRTQ010000149.1:0-523 GCF_041474195.1 Vibrio sp. 10N.222.52.C3
GAATATTGGTGATTCAATAAAACGTTGTATAAATGGTGGCTACTGCGGGATTTGAACCTGCGACCCCATCATTATGAGTGATGTGCTCTAACCAACTGAGCTAAGTAGCCAATAATAAATCTAATCGATTCACTATTTGTTCTCTAATGAAAGAGAAATAATGGTGCGGTCGGAGAGACTTGAACTCTCACACCTCTCGGCGCCAGAACCTAAATCTGGTGCGTCTACCAATTCCGCCACGACCGCAGCAAATCTTTGTAGTCATACTGAATATTGGTGATTCAATATAACGTTGTAATAGTGGCTGGGCTACCTGGATTCGAACCAGGGAATGCCGGCATCAAAAGCCGGTGCCTTACCGCTTGGCGATAGCCCAACAATGAATGGTCATCTAATGAAAGAAACACATTCTAAATAATGGTGCGGTCGGAGAGACTTGAACTCTCACACCTCTCGGCGCCAGAACCTAAATCTGGTGCGTCTACCAATTCCGCCACGACCGCAGCAAATCTTTATAGTCATA
>NZ_JBFRTQ010000150.1:0-402 GCF_041474195.1 Vibrio sp. 10N.222.52.C3
GCAAATCTTTATAGTCATATCGAATATTGGTGCTTCAATAAGACGTTGTATAAGTGGTGGCTACTGCGGGATTTGAACCTGCGACCCCATCATTATGAGTGATGTGCTCTAACCAACTGAGCTAAGTAGCCATAATAAATCTAATAGATTCACTATTTGTTCTCTAATGAAAGAGAAATAATGGTGCGGTCGGAGAGACTTGAACTCTCACACCTCTCGGCGCCAGAACCTAAATCTGGTGCGTCTACCAATTCCGCCACGACCGCAGCAAAGCTTTTACTCTAGCGAAGAGTATAGTTAAGAAGACTTATGGTTTGTCTAAGTAACGTTGTAATGGCTGGGCTACCTGGATTCGAACCAGGGAATGCTGGCATCAAAAGCCAGTGCCTTACCGCTTGGCGA
>NZ_JBFRTQ010000151.1:0-203 GCF_041474195.1 Vibrio sp. 10N.222.52.C3
CACACAGATTGATGGTTTAATAAGTTAAGAGTAGGAAATACTTTTCCAGATGGGGCTATAGCTCAGCTGGGAGAGCGCCTCGCTGGCAGCGAGGAGGTCTGCGGTTCGATCCCGCATAGCTCCACCATCTTTAAGTGTTCTTCCTTAAGAATCTTTAAAAATGGTTATTTCTTTTGAAATATCTAGCTCTTTAACAATTTGGA